>QNER01000955.1 GCA_003646175.1 Candidatus Parabeggiatoa sp. nov. 1 | reverse complement strand
CGTTTGATCGAGGATTATATGGCAAAGCATTACGATCAAGCATTCCATTTGTGGTACTCTCATCACTATGAATTAAAACGAATGGTCACTTTAGGTATTGATGGTGGCTGTCAATGGGGAAAGCATCCCAAACGACGCTGTCAACATTGTTCCATTCAGGGACTAACGCCCAAAGTGGCTGCCTTGGAAAAAGTGATACCGACACTAGAGTCTATCGTTGGTGAACTACATTCCAATGTATATGCAGCCGGCGACTCTACTTTGGGTTTCTCAAAAAACCAATGGCAAGGGACATTTGCCTTTCTTGATCAGCTTGCAGAAGCTTGCGAAAATTCAAGTGTTCTTCGTTCTCATCGATTTATGCTTGCCTATGGCTTGGTTTCAGAGTTTCTAAAATCGGCTGAAATCTGTAAAGGTTTTATCCGTACATGGAACGTGGGCATAGAAACGTTTGATTCCAAACTCTTAAAAAGTGCCTCCAAAGGCATTAATAGGGGAAAGGAACACATATATGATGCACTAGAATTGGCAAGGGAGCTAGATTATAGATTATATGTATCTGGCATATTGGGCTTACCCAACACAACTGTTCAAAGTCTGGCCCGGGAGGTTGAAGATTGGCTGACATTTGCCGAAATGTATCAAGATATTGTGACAACGCTGTCCGTGTCTTTGCCTTCAGTTATACCGGGTTCGCGCATGTATTGGGACATTTACAACACTCAGCCGGAAGTGAGAGAATGGCACGGGGAATTCATACCTTGTCACAAACTGTCCAAATTGTATATCAAAAAATATACAGAGGTTGAAATTGAAGACGTTCAGGCTGCTCTAAATGATATCGCTAAGGGAACCCTCTCTATTGCACAAAACGGGGGGAACCCTTTAAAATTTGGCGGCTATATGATGGGTGGCATTGATGCGGCGGAAATGAAGGAAAACGAGCTACTAAAGGAAATTGTTGCTCAACTTGACTAACTGATGTTACGCACAGTGCTTCTGTGACTGATGCGGGAACCGGTTGAATTGAAGTGAATGAACGTTTCTTTTAATGGCTCGCCTTAAAACGTTGCGGGCGGGGTTGCAAACCCCGCCCAGCTTTTGAAGCTGAGTGCGTAACCTATTTTGGGGGGGGGCTATTCTTCTTCCATATCAGCGTTGTTGGTGGCATGGCAATGTATTACACCGGCAAAGTAGTTGGTTTGGGCAATACCATGTTGCCGTTGCTAGAGTATGTTGAAAATGATGAAGCGCAGCATTCCTCAACTCAACCGCATTTTGTGACTTCAAATTCAAATTGAATAGACTTTATACCGATTAGACTTTAAGTAGTTTATTTTATTGAAATGAGTAGAGTAGAATATCATTTTCAAGTAAATCAATAAGTTAGATGAAATAGATATAATAGAGTTGTCTGAAAATAAGGGTTTTGTTAGCTTCCCTCCTTCCCTCCAGGGGCGATGCCCCTGGCTATATTAATGTCGCACCTTCGGTGCTTTTCTATTAGCACCGAAGGTGCGTGTTATTAAACAGAGGGGCAACGCCCCTGGCTTTCTTGTTTATTTACGGACAAGTCTAATGTCTAATATGCAAAAACAATTGGCTCATATTGGCAAATATGTGAAATATTCTGGGGCAACGTGGGGCAACTATATACAGAGTCAAATATATGCGACACGCCCGCGTGCGGCCCTTTTCAAAACGTCTTTAAAGATCACATTCAGCGGTGCTTTGGGTTGACCAGCATTCGCTCATTGGCAGAATATGAATATAAGCAATTCCTTATAAAAGGAGGATTAAAATAATTTAAAAAAAAACGTAACTACTCAGCCCCAACGGGGCGAATTATTATAGCCTGGGGCAACGCCCCAGGTGCTGAAGGGCGCAAGTTCCTAGGGCGCTGCCCTAGGCTTTAATAAAGCGCCCTTTCAGGGCTGAGTAGTTACAATAAAAAAAACGGGCATTTTTCTTTTTTCGTGTTTACAATGCGCTTTTGTCTGGGGTGACATCGAAAATGAGTCATCCAGTTAAGTTGGCATACATAGCTGACTCTATCGATATCGCAACCCAGTATGCGCAAAGTTCACACTCTTAAGCCAAAATCTGTGGGTAAAGCCTATTTATGTCGTTATGCTTATTATAGCCTGGGGCAACGCCCCAGGTGCTGAAGGGCGCAAGTCCCTAGGGCGCTGCCCTAGGCTTTAATAAAGCGCCCTTTCAGGGCTGAGTAGTTACAAAAAAACTGGCATTTTTCTTTTTTCGTGTTTAGAATACGCTTTTTTCTGGGGTGACATCGAAAATGAGTCATCCAGTTAAGTTGGCATACATAGCTGACTCTATCGATATCGCAACCCAGTATGCGCAAAGTTCACACTCGCTCTGCCAAAATCTGTGGGTAAAACCTATTTATGTCGTTATGCAAATGATGAAAGTATGTGCATTTGCAAATAAATCTGATGCGGAACGTTTTTACAATGAATTAGACAAACGGCTATAGTTTTTCAGGGCATGGTTCAATCCAAGGTAACACTTGATCGATATCTGGAGTTCAAAGCCGAGCTTTGTCTGGTCACTAACAAAGCTCCGCTTTGAACTCCAAAATACGGTTTAGTCGATTTCAGAATCAAGAAAAGACTCTTTGAGAATTTTTAGGTTTTGAGTTCAGGTGTGGGGTGGTGAAAATCAGGGCCCTTTTTTCTGATGTTTACCCTCTAAAATAGGGCATTGTTTTGTTAGTTGTTTTGTTAGACTTATCGATGAAGGGGTAGCCTAATATTAAGGAAAACACGCATATACGTTGCCCAAATTTTTACCCAAATTTTTGACAAGGGTGTCTTTGAGTGCCCTATTTTTCAAGGGATTTGAAAAATCAACAAAAAAAGTGATAATCAGAAATTTTCATAGCAATGGGGCCGGTTTCGTCCCTCTACCGGCCCCCTACGCTGGCTAAAGTTGGGACTTCTACAAACAACGATAAGGTATATTATGACTAAAAAGCGATTATTTTTAGCTGTCGCTATGGGTTCATTGTCTTTAACGAACTCGTATGCACAAACAGTCTGTTCCCAAGATGACAGAGCAACTCTTAGGGAATCAGGATTTCCAGAGGCAAAGATAACGAGAATGTGTGATAAACCGACATATCCTGTCATTGGAAGCCGTGAGGGTTATTTTGACAAAATCGCGGAAACTGATCTGCCAAAAGGGGCGACAAGCAGTTATCCCGCATGGTATAGGGGAACTGGCCCCAAAAGTTCATACAACGAGGACTCAACCTATTGGTACCGATGGGCGGTAGGCCCTAAGGAATGGGTCCAATCAGGATTGGCGGCAAACAAAATTGCCGTGGGAACGATGGTTTTTAAGCCAAACGCAAAGTATCCGGTTCATAACCATCCCACTTGGGAACTGTATTTTGTTTTGGAAGGCGAAGGAATCTTTGTCAAAAATGACCGAAGATATGACATCGCGTCCGGTGATTTTCTTCTAAATCGGCCTTATGATCCTCACGCCATCCAAAATACGTCAGAAACCAAACCTCTCAAATTCCTGTGGATTTGGTGGCAGGAGGGGGATGTGGGATTTGATATTATGAATGCGGGCGGACTACCGATTGATCCCGTCGAATGTTGGAAGGATAAAGAAAGTGCTTGTCTATCTCCGCTAGTTATTCCTCCTCCATTGAAAGGTGAGGATGCTGACAAATATTTATACGATCCCACAATTCCTACTCCACGTCAGTAAGTCTAAACTGATTGTGGTTGGTAGGT
>QNER01000954.1 GCA_003646175.1 Candidatus Parabeggiatoa sp. nov. 1 | reverse complement strand
TTATCCGCGTAATTCGCTGTACTTACAAGTATCGCTGTATTTCCCAGAATTCGCTGTACTTACCAGAATTCACAATTCGCTTATCCGCGCAATTCGCTGTACTTACTTATTACCATAACTCGCTGTACTTACCAGAATTCACAATTCGCTTATCCGCGCAATTCGCTGTACTTACTTACCAGAATTCGCTGTACTTACCAGAATTCCTAATTCGTTTATCCACGTAATTCGTTGTACTTACCAGAATTCCTAATTCGTTTATCCGCGTAATTCGTTGTACTTACTTACCAGAATTCGCTGTACTTACAAGTGTCGCTGTACTTACCAGAATTCGCTGTACTTACCAGAATTCCTAATTCGCTTATCCGCGCAATTCGCTGTACTTACTTATTACCATAACTCGCGGTACTTCCCAGAATTCACAATTCGTTTATCCGATTCATAAATTCAATTTGATCAAGGCAGGATTTCAGAAAAAAATGGCAAAAATGTATCAAGCCTTCGTTAGAAAGATTGCCACGTCCATTATAATCATTTCTACGGGGCGCGTCGGCCCACGTTAAAGAGGACATATAATCATCACGCTGACGAGCCAGTCCTCGACTCACCGTCCATAAACCATATCCCTCCATCAGAACCTGCCGTAAATAGGCATCAGTGAATAGGCGTGCCACTCGCCCGTTACCATCCAAAAAAGGATGTATCCACATAAAACGATGGTGAGCGGCGGCCGCTGCTATCACCGTGTTAGCCCCATGAAATTTATTGAGTTGATAAAAACTCCCAAAACGTTCTAGGAAAAGCGGTAACTTATCATGTTGTGGTGGGATATGATGGCCCACTTTGACTTCGCGCGTTCGTAATTCACATGCCTTTTACTGATTCTCCGGTTTGTGGATCATTGAACCATTGAAATCGTGTGGGTAAATGTTGATAAAACTGTTTGTGAATGAAAGTCAGAAACGCGAGATCGGTGACATTGAGATTGCGCTCCGTGTTAAATCGAGATTCAATCTGTTTCTGGACTTCTATATGCACACGGCTTTCTATTTGTAAGGCCCGTTTTGCGGAATTTTCCGCATACTCTTGTCGCATCGCCCTTTCAATATCAATAGGATGCGTGTTATGGCCTTCAATACGGTTGGAATAGTAGCTATTGATGATCCGCAATAAATCAATAATGGTTGTCCGTGTCACCGGATGAAGTTGTCCTCCCAACGCGGCGGATTGACGGATAACATTGAGGCCTAAATCGACTAATTCCTCGTCACCAGTTGGAAAAAGCGGCTCCATTTGACTAGGATGATCGTACATGTTGCTGTACTAATTAATGAAAAATGAAAAATGAAAAATGAAAAATGACAACCTTATTGTCATTTCTTTGATCGGAGAAATCTTGACGCGATTGTCATTTCAACGTGTGATTGTCATTTCTTTGATCGGAGAAATCTTGACGCGATGTTGCCGATGTTGCTGCCGATGTTTAAAAGTAGTTTGGGCTGCGAAAAGTGGGCCAGTCACCAAAATAACTGAATCAATCAATTCGGCAACCTGGCCCATCCATAACTAACTACAGGGATTAGTTATAATAACGGATTATCTCGTGGCGGTGTTTTAGTTTGGGCCGCGAAAAGTGGGCCATTCGCCAAAATAACTGAATCAATTCGGCAACTTGGCCCATAAATAACAACAACAAGGATTGTATATAAGAAAGGATTTTTTTAATTCTGTCTCGATTAAATCCTTTCTAAAATGCAATCCTTGTCGTTTTTCACTTTTCAAAACATCTTCACATACTCGTCAAATACAAAAACCCGGTTGCGCCGGTATCCAGTAGTTTCAGCAAGTATCTTTTGCTCGACAAAGGCTTTGACCAAATCATTCGCCGCTTTGGGTGACAAATCGGTCATTGCCTGTACATCTTTGATTGTTACGACTGGTTTTTTAAAAAGCCGGTGCAAGAATTCTATTCCCGCTTTTGAACGTTTGCCCATAAGAAGGATTCGTTCCTTCTCAATGGATGCTTTTAAATCTGTGATCTTCTTTAATGTTGTCACAGAGTTTTCAGCAGTATGGACAACCCCCGTCAGAAAAAACTTGAGCCATTGTCCAAGATCGTTTTTGGTTCGGACAAAGGTCAGGTTGTCGTAATAGAGTGTTTTGTTCTTTTCAAAAAAATCGGACAGATACAACAGGGGTTTTTCCAAAATACCACTTGATACCAGATAAAGGGTGATCAGCAAGCGTCCTATTCGGCCATTGCCGTCCAGAAAGGGATGAATGGTTTCAAACTGATAGTGAGCTATCGCTATCTTTACCAAATGGGGAACTTTTATCTCAGAATTATGCAGAAAAAACTCTAGATCAGACATCAAGTCAGGCAGTTCCGTATGGGCTGGCGGAATGAACACCGCATCTGTGAGACTTGCGCCGCCAATCCAGTTTTGAGATTGCCGAAATTCACCCGGATTTTTATACTCACCTCTGCCGCTGGAGAGCAGTATTTTATGGGTATTTTTAAAAAGTCTGTTTGATAATGGAAGCGTTTTAAGCACCTCTATGGCAGCATTCATTGCCTTTACATAGTTATTGACTTCTTTCCAATCGTCCCGCCTTTCCGGCTCAATTTCCGTCTCTTCAATCAGTGCTTCTTCTATATTGGTTTGGGTTCCCTCAATTTGGCTGGAAACGACGGCTTCCTTAAAAATGTGCATTTTGATGAACATGTCTGTATCTGGAACAAATCGGGAAAAGGAATTTAGTTCTCCCAACTTAAAAGAGGCTTTTTCCAACAGCTCGTTGATAACCTCATCAGTCCAGACAAAGGAGTGGTTAATTTTCTCAGGTAAAAAGTAGCGATACTCATGTCCCTTTCTATATGAACCCGCTTTGAAATCATTAATATTCATCAGGACTCCTAAAGTAAAATAGGTTTTATTTTACTTTTGTTTATAAAAATAGGTTTTATTTTACTTTAGCTTATAAAAATAAACTATGTAGTTTCTTGTTTTACTTTAAAAGAAACTAAAAGTGAAAAGTATAGGGCTAGGAACAAATGCGGGACACCTTATTTATGTCTGTAATGTAGAGCGGATGCGAGGACTCTTGACGTTTCAAGATTTTTCAGACACACGAAATGACAAAGTGTCCTGCCTTAAATTCAATATTAAATTGAGCATATTTTATAACAAAAATCCTAAAGTAATACTAATATTATACTCAACGTGGCCATAACTTGGATTCCTGGGGCGCTGCCCCAGGCTATATTAATATCGCCCCGTTGGGGCTTTTCGGTAGTTACTTAAGTTATGAAAGGTTTCTCAAAAAGTCCTTTTCAGGCAAAATTCGCGGAGCGAAACTTTTGCCTGAAAATTTGTTCCCTTCTTGAGTATAATAGCGAGCGTAGGCTGGGTACCGAAGGGAAGCTTTGCTAAGGGAGTTGCGGTTAAATAAAATACCCATACTTCATAATCGATCCCAAGTTTTTTCAAACAACTTGGTTTCTCTATGGGTATATTACCCGATAGGGGTTGAATGTGAAACGTAGTAACTCGCTACGCGAGATAATAGCCCCAGGTGAAACCTGGGGAAGGGCCGAAAAGGGCCCCAACCCCGATAGGGGTTGAATGTGAATAGCCCCAGGTGAAACCTGGGGTTGAATGTGAATAGCCCCAGGTGAAACCTGGGGAAGGGCCGAAAAGGGCCCCAACCCCGATAGGGGTTGAATGTGAATAGCCCCAGGTGAAACCTAGGGAAGGGCCGAAAAGGGCCCCA
>QNER01000953.1 GCA_003646175.1 Candidatus Parabeggiatoa sp. nov. 1 | reverse complement strand
GAAGGTTTCTAGCTGAAATTATTTATCTGAAAAACTATAGATGAACTCAAGCGAATTTCGGATGACAAACGGAGGAGATAACATGGCAAGCTTTGCAGAACTCTTAGACAAAGCGATGACAGAAGTGGGAATAGGGAATCAGGAACTGGCCGCATGTATTGATTTGGAAAAAAAAGAAGGGGGTAGGGATCCGAGGACGATAGGCCGCTGGCGGCATGGCGAAAAAAACAAAAAAGGCGAGCCTTACAAACCCACACGTCAGAAGATATTGGACATGATCAAGCCGTTGTGCCTGAAGAAAAAAGGGATGACGGGTTTGGAAGAATGCAATGCGCTTTTACGAGCGGTTAATAAAGTTTGGGGATTGGATGAGGACGAACAACAAGAATATTTTCCAAACTTGAAAGATGAGCCACCACAACCTCAATCTGCGCCGCCTCATATCGACAAAGAGCCAAAAGAGGATAAGTTCAGCAAAATCCGCGATAACATTCGTGATCAAACTCACATCATTGAAGATAAAATCCAAGATTTTGTCGGGCGGAAATTTGTTTTTGATGAAATTGAGGATTTCATAGACACAAAGTCACGCGGTTATTTTATTGTGCGTGGTGATCCCGGCATTGGCAAGTCAGCCCTTTCCGCGCAATTTGTGAAGACAACTGGTTGTGTACATCACTTCAATGTTCGCGCCGAAGGGATTAGCACAGCATCAAAGTTTCTCACGAATATTTGTGCCCAATTAATAGTGGCTTACGATTTGGATTACCAAACTTTACCCCCCGAAACTGCTCAAGATTCGGGATTTTTGTCAAATTTGCTGGAGCATATTTCAAAAAAGCTCAGTAGCGACGAAAAGCTCGTCATAGTCGTAGATGCTTTGGATGAAGTGGATACCACAGACGCTACAACCGGTGCCAATGTATTGTACCTGCCAATAATGCTACCTACCGGTGTTTACATTGTCGCAACCATGCGCCGCGACAAAGACGTTAACTTGCGTATCCAATGTGAACAACAAATGTTTGAGATTAAACAAGACGATGCCAGAAATATCGCTGATATTAGCGAGCGCATCACACACGCCTTGAAACACGAAGGCATCCAAACGTACATATCGAAACAACAGATTGATAATGAAGGCTTTGTTGTACACTTAACTAAAACCAGTCAAGGTAATTTTATCTACCTGCGTTATGTGTTGTCCGAAATTGAACACGGTGCTTACACCGATTTGGCACTCAATGCGATTCCCATTGGTTTACAAAATTACTACCGAGATCATTGGCAACGCATGAAAGGGCGCGACGAAAAAGAGAATCGGGAATGGTTCGATTACAAACTGAAAGTTGTTGTGGGTTTGACAATCACTAAATCACCTATCTCCATTGATTTGATTGTTGACTATTCATGTGTGCAAAAACGTTCCTATGTTCGGACTGTACTCAAGGAATGGAGAGCATTCTTATACGAAGATGAAATGCAATATAAAGAGGGTATGCGGAAGCGTTATCGTATGTACCATGATAGTTTTCGTGACTTTTTAGGCAGTTTGGAAGAAATTGAAGATGAGCGCGTTGATCTCATGGCTGCCAAGAAAAAGTTTTCTAATACAATGTGGTTAGAGGTATTTGGCGATGAGTAAATTACTTGAACGCCTAAACAACTTGGATGAAGAGCGACTACAGAATTTTTTACAAAACATGCCCGCCTACCTAGCTGAAGCTCAAGAAACAGAAAAATTGCATAAATTGCTGATTACCTTTGATTTTTTGCAAAAAAAAGTGGAAACCAAAACTTTGGGAGTACAACCGCTGATTGAAGATTATGAACTGGTTGAAGAAAAGGAATTGAAGTTAATTCAAGCCGCTTTGCGCTTATCAGCACATGTTCTGGCTGAAGATACCAGTCAACTCGCCGGACAATTACATGGGCGGTTGTTACCGGAAAATTCTGCCAACACCTTACTCAAGCAGGCCAAATACACTTCACCGTGGTTGCGTCCGCTGACACCCACATTGGCACAGCCTGATAGCCCGCTTATTCAAATTCTAAACGGACACGCGAATTGGGTAAAAACGGTAGCGGTAACGCCGGACGGGAAGAGTGTTATCTCCGGCTCAGAAGACCGCACATTGAAAATATGGGACTTAAATAACGGAAATGTATTACTCACTATCCTCGTCCAATATTACGTGAGCTCCATAGTGGTCACGCCAGATAGTAAACGGATCATTTGTCCTGTCAAAAACATTATAAAAATATGGGATATTAGCAATGGCGATGAACTGCTCACCCTTTCGGGTCATAGTGGCCTTATCAATTCGGTAGCCGTCATATCAAATGGAACACGCATTATCTCTGCTTCACGAGATAACACACTGAAGATATGGGATAGCATTAATGGCAATGAATTGTTAACTCTTTCTGGCCACAGCGACTCAGTTAGGTCGGTGGCAGTGACACCCGATGGGAAACGGGCCGTCTCTGCGTCAACAGATAAAATGTTAAAGGTGTGGGATATCAACAGCGGCAAAGAACTATTTTCCCTATCTGGTCATACTAAGCCGGTTAGTTTGGTCGTGGCGACACCAGATGGGAAGAGAGCTATCTCTGTTTCAGATGATACTTTAAAAGTATGGGATATTATTCATGGTACAGAAATAGTTTCTTCTTTAACTCATATTAATGATAAGTTTATGATGAAATCGTTAGCAGTGACACCTGATGGGGAACGTATTGTCTGCGCTTCACAAGGGGGTCTATTGAAAATGTGGGATCTGAACAACGGTGACGAACTGCTAACTCTTGACGGCCATAGCGTGTGTATTTTTGACATCGCACTGACACCAGACGGCACGCGAGTGATTTCCGCCTCAATGGACAATACTCTTAGGGTATGGAACCTAGAAAGTCACCAAGAATTCCCTACCCTCTCCCTTCACCAAGGTTGGGTTACCGCCGTAACGATAACACCGGATGAAACGAGTGTTATCTCAGCATCAGACGACGATACCCTCAAAGTGTGGAATATGGAAAATGGCAGTGAACGATTCACGCTTTCGGGTCATAAGCACTGGGTTAAATCAGTGGCAGTCACACCGGATGGAACACGAGTCATTTCAGCATCACATGACCAGACACTTAAAGTGTGGGACCTCAACAATGGCAACGCATTATTTACCCTGTCTGGTCATAATGACCGGGTTCATGCATTAGCGATAGCCCCAGATGGAAAACGTGTTATTTCTGCTTCAGTTGATAGAACGCTTAAAATATGGGATTTAGAAACTGGCGAAGACATGTTTACGCTGGTAGGTCATGATAAAGAGGTAAAATCAGTCGCAATTACACCAGATGGAACGCAGGCCATTTCTGCTTCTGATGATCGTACTTTGAAATTATGGGATATGAGTAGTGGTGATAACCTATGCACGTTTTCTGGCCACAACGGTATAGTTGGATTCGTGACAGTGACATCAGATGGAAAATATGCGATATCTTGCTCACCTTCTGACACCAGCATCAAAGTGTGGAATCTCAGCACTGGTAAAGAGCTACATAGTTTTTCCGCCCAAGGTGGCGGTTGGAACGCTGAATTCAGGGCCGTGGCAGTCACACCTGATGGCGCAAAAGTGATCTCTACCTCAAATGGCCGAACACTGAAAGTTTGGGATCTGAGAACTGGCGATGAACTACTGACGCTATCAGGTCATAGAGACTGGGTCAATGCCGTGGTGGTAACCCAGGATGGTCAGCGTGTTATCTCCGTCTCAAACGACT
>QNER01000952.1 GCA_003646175.1 Candidatus Parabeggiatoa sp. nov. 1 | reverse complement strand
TATCTCTTCTTTGAAGGCGCAAATTGATGACCATGAAGCGGCACTGACAAAGATGATTGAGAGTCTCACCCCGGCTAAACTGGAAAGTTTGCGAACGACGGTTGAATATCTTTGGGGAAAGTCGTATAGTAAAAAAGTGTTCAACCAATCGACTTTACTTAAGCTTATGAAAGAACGACTGAATTTACGACAAGACGACATTCAACTGGGAATCGCCGCTGGCAGAACCGAGGGAAGAACCGAAGAAAGAGCAGAAGTGAAAGCCTTGGCAAAACAGATGGCACAAGAAGGAAAAATGAATCAAGATATCTTGGCAGAATTTATGAGACGCTTGGAAACACCATATGATAAACAGAAAGAAAGATAGTGCCCCTTTTTCAGGTGAAGCCGACGCGTCGCCCCAAAAAGTCACCCGTCATATCTCTTCTCTGAAGGCGCAAATTGATAACCATGAACCGGCACTGACAAAGATGATTGAGAGCCTCACCCCGGCTAAAATGGAAAGTTTGCGAATGACGGTTGAATATCTTTGGGGAAAGTCGTATAGTAAAGCAGATTTCAACCAATCGACTTTGCTTGAGCTTATGAAAGAACGACTGAATTTACGACAAGACGACGTTCAGCGGGGATTCGCAGCGGGACTCGCCGCAGGAAGAACCGAGGGAAAAACTGAAGAAAGAACGAAGGTGAAAGCTTTGGCACAACAAATGGCACAAGAAGGCAAAATGACACCAGAGTTAGCAGAATTTCTTAGACGCTTGGAAGCGCCATATGATAAACAAAAGGACGGGTAATGCTTCTGTTTCAGGTTAGGGGGCAACCACAAGGGATTGCCCCTACGAACCGTCATATCATGTAGGGGCAATCCTTTATGGTTGCCCTTAATTTAATGGCATTGAACCGCCCGGTTAGGAATGCCTACAGCGACGCTCAGCGTCGCGCCCTTTCTTTCAACAACAGGTGCACCCAAAGGAGACAATATGTCAAAAAAATGCGCCATTTTAATCATGGGCATTTTCTTGAGCAGACAGATATCTGCTGATGTCACATCCGACGGCAGTGTCGGAACACAAGTGACAACAGGCCCACATTTTGAGATTAGTCATGGTTTGCAGGAAAAAACCAATTTATTCCATAGTTTCAGTGACTTCAGCATAGGTTCTCAAGAAAGTGCCACTTTCACCAAACAGGGTATTAAAACCCCTGCTTCAATCAGAAACATTCTCGCACGAGTCACGGGTGGCAAACCATCCGATATTTTTGGCCAAATAAACTCTGAATTTGGCGGTGCGAATTTATACTTAATGAATCCGCATGGCATTCTATTTGGTGAAAAGGCCAGTTTGAACGTGCAAGGCTCATTTCATGCGACAACGGCTGACTACTTGCGTTTAGGGAAAGATGCTTTTTTTTATGCTGAACTCTCTAAGGACAGTCACTTTATCAGTGCCGCCCCGGCCGCTTTTGGTTTTTTAAGCAACAATCCGGCTTCTATTACCATCAAAGGCGAAAATGTCGGTGAAGATGTTGATATCAAAGTGCCAACAGGAAAAATGTTGTCTGTCATCGGGGGCGATATAGAAATTGAAGACCGTGTTTTATACGCCCCAAGTGGTCGGATTAATCTCGCCGCAGTGGGTTCAGAGGGTGAAGTTGAACTCACCGAGGGCAATTTGGTTGTCAACGCCAGCCAAAAAGGGGAGATAAGAATATCTCACCCCGCAGAAGAATATCCAACAGTCATTGTTGATGATGAACCTATATTTTTAGGTTACAACGCTAAAGGTGAAGCAGTATATGCCACTTACGCCAATCTTGATGTTTCTAATTATCATGGCACCACTGATGCTGGCCAAATTTTTATCCAAGGTGGTGAATTTTTCGTAGAAGGTGCCGGTATATTTGCGGATGTTTATCAAAATGGTGAGGACAGCCAAGAAAAGACCAATGCAAGTATCAATATAGCGATTGATGGCGATATAACTTTAGTAGATAATGCCGTTATCACGACTAATAGTGAAACCCAAAAGAACAGCGGCGATATCACCATAACAGCCAAAAATATGACTTTCCATCAAACCCAAGAATTTGGTGATGAGAGTGGTAGTTTTGTTGATGATTATTTGGGCATCATTTCAACTGACCGTTTTGGCCCAGGTACTGCGGGGGATATTAATATTAAACTCACGGATTCGTTAGACTTGAATCCGGGTGCCATACTCTCTACTGCCCAAAGCTATAATGTGGAAGGCAATGGTGGCAATATTCACATAGATGCAAGAGAAGTTACCCTGCAAAATGCTGGAATGATAAGAGTAGAAACTTTTGGTGAAAATGCGGGTAATATCACCATTCATGCCACAGAGAAAATCTCTTTGCTACACACTGACACGGTTCAAGACATTCCAAGTGGTATTTCTGCCTCGACTTCAGAAGAATCTATCGGTGAGGGCGGCAATATTTATTTGGAAACGCCAAATTTGATATTAGATGCAGGAAAAATCAGTGCTTTTAGTGATGGGAGTGGCAATGCTGGTTCAATTACCATTACAGCAGCAAGCCACGTATCTTTAACCAACGCGAGTGGCATTACGACTGAAGCTGAAAATGCCGGTGGAGGTAATATTACCTTTAACGTGCGTGATAGTCTTAAACTCTTTGATGGCAGTCGGATTACTGCGGAAACACGAGGCGATAAATCACAAGATACTGGGGGTAATATCACCATCAGTAACCCGGCTATTTTTACGCTGGATAACAGCAGACTGCTTGCCAATGCCTACGCTGGCAACGGAGGAAGAATTGACATCAATACCCGTCAACCCAATGTGCTAGGTGACAGTCGGATAGACGTTTCTTCAGAGTTAGGCCTCAATGGTCAATTTAGACTTAACTCAGTTAAACTCAGAAACGAGTTGTTATCACCACCGCCAAAAATATTGTCAACTCAAGAGTTATGGTCGAACCGGTGCGCGAGAATGACTAGAGAAAAACTCGGCCGCTTTTTGGTTATTGGCAGGGATGCGTTGCCACCTGGGCCTGGGGATCCGCAAACATCACCTTATGTGGCAGAAGATGAAGAGTACAACTTCTTTCCTTCGTTCCCGGATTTTTTCTGGCAAGGTTCGCCTGAAACGAATGAATTTCGTACAAGGTTCGCCTTGTACTCCTGATAAAATTTTTTCTGGCAAGGTTCGCCTGAAACGAATGAGCAATTACGCGTCATTAATAGGCAATAGGCAATAGGTATATCTTATCAGGAGTACAAGGCGAACCTTGTACGAGAGGACGGCCGCTGCATAGTTCTATATTCGCGAATACAGCACAAGAGGACGGCCGTGTCTATTCTATTTATCAGGAGTACAAGGCGAACCTTGTACGAGAGGGCAGCGTGGTGATTGAAGTTAGAAATTCTATATCTGTAATGGTCAGACTGATATTGAACATTTGGTATCTGGGGTAGGGTGGGTAATAGGTAATAGGTAACCGGTGATAAATAACACCAACATTTTAAAAGAATATTTATGAATGATATTCAATTAACCAATTTTACGGATGCTATCCCTTCTTAGGGATAGTATCCGTTTTAAAAATTTTTCCTTTCCCTTTGGAGCGATCCCCTTTCTTGTTCCTAGCACACGATCGCTCCAATTCTCGTACCCCCCCCGCCAACAGCTTTTCACGCCAAAATTTTTGCGCGCAAAAATTTCTTTGTTACAGCAGTTGTCTAAAAGCTCAAGTAGGCTAAAGCCTACTAAATCCCTTCTCTTGCAGTGCCCTTCAG
>QNER01000951.1 GCA_003646175.1 Candidatus Parabeggiatoa sp. nov. 1 | reverse complement strand
TTTGATAAACGTTTTAACATAGATGCCCATGTTGCTGCTAGTAACAAGGTTTTTACGGTTGAGTTTAGTGTTGAGGTGGGAACAGGTTCGGGGCAAACCAAAAAATGGCATCCTGAAGAGGATTCTTACTACGCCGTGAGAACTTATTTTATTCCTTGTTGGACGCTTTATCTTCCTGATGTGACGGTATTTTCGGATGAGAAAGAATTCAAGCTTAACATTCCAACGCCCTTTCTACATAAACATAGAAGGGAATATGAGAAATTCTTTGAGCGGTATGGCACTCATTACATTAAAAAAGCATGGATTGGTGGCAAGGCGATGCTGACTTTTACCATTGCCAAGTCAAAACGGATGACGAAAAAAGAGTTCCTAAAGGCTCTTAACACTTGCCATGCGCCTACTAACGGGAGTACCGCCCCCAGTTTACAAGAATCTCTGGAGATATTACAAAATAACTCTGAGTGTATGGTGTTAGCGCAAGGTGGAGAATCCGCCAAACTAGGTGCGCTGAGTTTACTTGATGATGCCCGTTACAATGATTGGTTAGCGACGGTTAGAGAAAATCCCAAGGTAGTAGAATTTGATGCTGTTGGTATTTGGACTCTCATCAGTGATGAGAAAAAAGCGAAGGCCCTTTGGGAAGCTTACAAAGCCGCTACGATTTTTACCCCGTTCTCTGCAGTTTTCAGTTATGATGGTGAAAAAATTTATTTTATCAGAGGTAAACAATGCACTTGCTATCATATAGAAAAAGGCAATACTGGGGAACCAAAGCTTATCACCGAATTGTGGCCAGCTTTGTCAGAAATAAACGGATTTGAAACAGTGGAAGCGGCCTTAAATGGAACTGATCTAAGCTTAGGTGACGGGGAAAGTCTTCATTCCAAGTTGTTTTTCTTCAAAGGGAACAAATGTGTTCGCTTGGATATCGAGACAGAACAAATTGATGAGGGCTATCCCAAGTCGATTGCCGAACAATGGCCCGGGGTGACTTTTGATAGGATTGATGCCACATTAAGTGTGGATTCAGAATCGGTTTACTTTTTTAGGGGAGATCAGTATATTCGCTATAATATCATTGAAAAAAAGGTATATTCTTATCTAAGGCCAAATAGGACATATTCTTCTTTAAGGCCGATTAGGGATCTGTGGTCAGGCATCACTTTTGATAGGATTGATGCGGCAATGGCTTGGAGAGATGGTATGGCTTATTTTTTCAGGGAAAATGAATATATTCGCTGTGATACGGTAAAGCATCGTGCGGAGGGGGAAGAACCCAAATTTCTGGTTGGCAACTATATAGAGGACTGGCATTTGTTTGACTAATGGGGAATATATTACCAGGAGTACAAAGCGAACCTTGTACGAAAAAACTTGGTTTTTATTGAAATGTGTTTGAGGCAAGTTAAGAACAAGGGTAATTCAAAGAGTTATTTACTGATGTTACGCACTCAGCTTCCATAAGCTTTGGGATAAATTACAAAGCTAAAAGCGTTAGGAGGTTAAAGCCTAATGGCACGCACAATAGGAATTAAGTTCCAGGTAGTTACGCTGGCTATATTAATTTTGCACCAAAGGGCTTTAAAACCTAGCACCGAAGGTGCGTATTATTAAACCCCAGGGGCAACGCCTAGGGTGTTAAATTTCAGAGATTCGTAGGGTGGGTAAGCTGTCGACAATGAACTCAATATAAACCCAGATTTCACCGACAGCTTGCCCACCATCTAAAACCCTCGTGAAAAAGTCGTGATGCTATCGCTTTTTGTGGCGATAGTATCACTCAAACCCTCGTGAAAAAGTCGTGATGCTATCGCTTTTTGTGGCGATAGTATCACTAAGGAACGTGCATAAAATAACTTAGAAAACGTAAGGGTTGGAGCAACTGGTGGTTATTGCATCAATATTTCGCAAAAGTGATACTATCGCAAAAACAGCGATAGCATCACGAAATAAATTTAAAATCAAGATGTTATCATTTTTGTCCGGTACATAGATTTTTTTGACGACTATTACACATTAAGGAGAATAATTTAGCAATGACTTCAAGAAAAAGAAGAGGCCAAATAACGACGGCCATGGTATCCTTAGGCTTAGCGGCCACGGTGAGTACCGTTAGTGCCGAAAATCCCAAGAGTCTGCTGACGGATTTTCAATTAAGAGCGTCTGACTTAGAAACACCGCCCAGTGGCCCTGAAGGTTATACACGTATGGGTTATTGGGATGTCGATGGAGGTGGTTCGGAAGGCACCGATGGTAGTACTGGATACGTCGTTATGGCTTTGTATGCCAACAAGGTGCTAATGGATTCAACAACGAAGCCAGGCTCTTGTGTGACTGATATCCAATTAAGAGCTTCAAGCTCAAAATATCCGCCAAGTGGCCCTGATGGTTATGCACGAATTGGTTATTGGGATGTAGATATGGGCGGTTCGGAAGGAACGGATGGTAGTACTGGGCACTTCATGATGGCTTTGTATACCAACACGGTGCCCATAAGTTCGTCTTCTAAAACGGAGCCGGTTTCTTGTGTGACGGATGTCCAATTAAGAGCTTCGGACTCAAAAACACCACCCAGTGGCCCTGAAGGTTATGCACGGATTGGTTATTGGGATGCCGACGATGGTCCTTCGGAAGGAACGGATGGTAGCCGCGGGCACTTCATGATGGCTTTGTATGCTAACACGGCCCCAACTGTTTTGACTGAGGATGAGCAGGATGTGTTGCCGGCCTTCGATGACTTCAATCTCCCATTCCAGATTGAACCCAATGGCAGTGCGAAAATTTTAGTGGTGCCGGGTGATATGACGCTACGGTTGGTGCCGGCCAAAAACGATAAAACTGGCAGTGCTTTTAGTCAAACGAAAGTTAACGTTGCCAGTGGTTTTAGCACGTTTTTTACCTTTAGGATAACTAAACCCAGCGACAATACGGCTGGGGATGGGCTGGTTTTTGTGGTGCAGTCTGACAACTCAACTGTAGGCGAAGGTGCCAGTGGTCTCGGTTATGCCAACATTCCCAACAGTGTTGGGGTGGAATTTGATATTTGGAACAATGAGCAGTGGCGGAACGATTCTGACAACAACCATGTTGGTATCAACCTCAATGGCAAGTTCAAAGGCCCGACTGCCAGTGTTGAACCCTCCTTTCAGGACGGTGCGAGTTGGTACGCTTGGATAGATTATGATGGCAGTCAATTGGAAGTGCGTACCAATCAGAAGGATGAACGTCCTTCAGAAGCGTTGTTGACGCAGTCACTGAACCTCCAAGAAATCCTTGGTGACACCGAAGAAGCGTTTGTTGGTTTTACCGCGTCAACCGGTGGGGCTTTTGCCAATCACGACATTCTCTCTTGGACATACCAGATAAAGTAGTGGCAAATTTTGGTGACACCTAGTGTAGGATCGCTACAGTTTCCGTACCACCTCAGTCAACAGCTTGCCGCAGTTGTCTGAAAGCTCAAGTACCCTAAAGGGCACTTAAAAGTAAATGGGCTTGAGATTGGATTAGTCGGCTTTAGCCGACTTGAGCTTTTAGACAACTGCTTTCGCGCCAAATTTTTTGCGCGCAAAAAATTTGGCGCGAAAAGCTGTTGGCGGGATGCTGTATCGAAACTTTCGCTTTCGCACACTAGTACAGTAAAGCGGAAGTTTCGAGACCACTTCAGCCAACAGCTAAAGCAGTTGTCTGAAAGCTCAAGTACCCTAAAGGGCACTGGGGGTTAGTCGGCTTTAGCCGACTTTCGCTTTTAGACAACGGCTTTAGCCGTTGGCGTTGGGGTGGTCT
>QNER01000950.1 GCA_003646175.1 Candidatus Parabeggiatoa sp. nov. 1 | reverse complement strand
TTTATAAAAAACGTGTTCAAGCCGTGATGCTATCGCTTTTTGTGGCGATAGTATCACTTCTTTATAAAAAACGTGTTCAAGCCGTGATGCTATCGCTTTTTGTGGCGATAGTATCACTTCTTTGTACAAAAACGTGTTCAAGCCGTGATGCTATCGCTTTTTGTGGCGATAGTATCACTTCTTTGTACAAAAACGTGTTCAAGCCGTGATGCTATCGCACTTCTGACAGATTGTGCTCCGCAAAAGTGATACTATCGCAAAAAAAGCGATAGCATCACGAAATAATTAATTGGGCTAAAATCTCAAAGCTAATCAAATCAAGGCTTTGGTATTTTTGAGCGATTTTCAAAATCGGGCTAAAATCTCAAAGCTATAGTTTTTAAGATAAATAATTTTAGTTAGAAACCTTCAAGGTTTTGGAAACCTTGAAGGTTTTGCCCTAATAATCAAATCAAGGCTCTGGTGTTTTTGAGCGATTTTCAAAATCAACGTAAAATCTCAAAGCTAATCAAATCAAGGCTTTCGAGTTTTTGAGCGATTTTCTTTCGTCAGGGTAAAATATCAAACCTATAGTTTTTCAGAAAATTTCACCAGCCGTGACGGATAGCATCCCTAAGAAGGGATACTATCCGTGAAACTATTTATCTGAATATCTATAATCAAATCAAGGCTTTGGAGTTTTTGAGCGATTTTCAAAATCGGGCTAAAATCTCAAAAATAAAAGCGTTAACTACAAGGATTGTATATAAAAAAGGATTGGAACGTTCGCTGTCCAGTTTAAATCCACATCTCTTAGGTTGTTGAACTTGCCCAAACAGACACTTGTTGTTATAGGTTTCTTAAATTTTTATATACAATCGCATTGAAGTTATAGGTTTTTTAAATCCTTTTTTATATACAATCCTTGTAGTTTAGTTTTAGAAAAAACTTCATTTTATAGGTAAAACTCATTGTAAAAATAATGGAATTGTTTTTATTGATCGAAGGGTATACAATCCGCGCTTCAAAAGTGTGGGTGTTGTCAAACAACCAGCGGATTGGCTAAAAACTAAAATAATTAGGTGCGAAGCCCCAACGGGGCGAATTATTATAGCCTGGGGCAACGCCCCAGGTGCGAAGCTGTGAGAGCCCTTTCTGGGCGCATTAAAATTTTAAATCGCACCTGGTGGGCTTGTTCGTTGTTATTCTGGTGAAAAGTTCCCAGGGCGCTGCCCTGGGCTTTAATAAAGCGCCCTTTCAGGGCTGAGTAGTTACAATAATTATATGTCTACCCAAACCTCAGTCTCATCCGTTCCAACTGAGCCGGTGCCACAACTGAGCGCGGAGGTATTCAGCATCCCGCTGGGGGATAACCGTTATCTGATTTACGCGCCGTTGTGCAGTGCCGCATTTATCGGCAATGCCAGCATGGTGAATTTTATCGCTGCGCTGAAAGAAGGCTGCTATGATAAAGCCGCGGATCCGGATGGTGCGATGGCAGCGATCCTGCGCCAAGTGAAAATCGTGGGTGGTGGCACTGAAACGCCGCCAGTCAGCACCGTCACCGGTACGCCGTTACCGACGGCGATCACGCTACTACTCACGACAGCCTGCAATCTTCGCTGTAGCTATTGTTATGCCGCGGCCGGAGAAACTCAAGTAAAGTTTATGTCGCTTGAAACGGCTAAACGGGGGATTGATTTTATCGCGGCGAATGCGGCCAAAAAAAATTTTATCGCGGAATATGCCGGCCAGCCGCTTCAAACCGAATTAGGCATTGCTTACCATGGCGGTGGTGAACCGGCCGCTCACTGGGGGGTGTTGACAGATTCTTTTGCTTATGCAGTGCACAAAGCCGAAACTTTTGGCATGCGTGCTTGTGGTCGCTTGATCAGTAACGGCGTGTTGCGGGATGACAAAATTGACTGGATTATTACTAATATAAATTATCTGATGATTTCGTTTGACGGTTTGCCGTCAATCCAAGCTGCGCAGCGCAAAACTGTCAGCGGACGCGATTCCAGTGAAGCCGTCATGCACACGCTGCGGCGTTTTGATGCCGCCGATTTTCCGTATGCCCTGCGGATCACAGCCACCGAGGCGTTTTTGGAACAATTGCCAGACGCGGTGGCTTTTATTGGCGAACATTTTAAACCGCAACGCATTCAGATCGAACCGGCTTATCCGATTGGGCGTGGGCAACAGATGCCATCCGCAAATACCACGCGATTTATCAGTGCATACCGGGCCGCGCGGGCTATTGCGACGAAACTGGGCTTGACGCTAGATTATTCGCCTGTCCGCCTCGATAGGCGCAGCAATCATTTTTGCGGCATCACGCAAGATGAGTTTTCGCTATCACCAGATGGCAATGTGTCCGCCTGTTACAGTTGTTTTTCTGAAGATAATAAATTGGCTGAGGTGTTTTTTTATGGTAAGCCGGATATGCATAGTCCAGATTATGTATTTGATAGGCCGGTGCTTGAAAAACTCCGCACTTGGGCGGTACGGCATCTGGATTTTTGCAACGGGTGTTTTGCCAAATGGCATTGTGCCGGAGATTGCTACTACTTTAACTTAAACGTGAATGGGCAGCGCAAATTTACCGGCTCGGAACGCTGCCATATCACGCGGGAATTAATGAAAGATGAGATTTTGGCGCGCATTGCGGCATCCGGCGGGCGGTTTTGGCATGATATACGGAACGTACTTCAAAAGGGTGAAAATGAAATTTAAGATTATGGTTCATTTATCAAAGCTTTTCTATTGACATTGAGCCACATCCGCCTTAAAAAAATCAATCCGTAAAATCCGGAAAGAAGCTGTACTTCCAGTATAAGGAGAAATAATAAATCAAATGAGTAAACAACAAAATATCCATCCCACTGCCCTACAAGAACCGGACACAGAGGGATACAACTCTGTGGCTTATATCAACCAACTTCGCAAAGAAGTGGAGAATAAAGCCGTAGAAACGATTAACTGGTACATAAAACGTAAACAATACCAGTCTGTGATGTCAAAAATGTTAAGGCTTTTTGCCATCCTCTTGGTTCTGATAGGTGGACTGCATCCTATCCTACTAAGCCTAGACTTAGGCTTGCCCAAGAATGCTCAATACGGCTACATTGCCTTTGCCATAGCGGCTGCCTGCCTGTCGCTTGACAAATTTATGGGGTTCTCTTCGTCATGGATACGTTACATAAAGACAGCCTTTGATTTGCAGAAAGCCCTCGCTGAATTCCAAACCGACTGGGTATTGATGTGGGCGGAAGTCAAAAACGACTCACTTGACTCCAAACAACAGAAAAAGCTACTTTGCCGTATCAAAGTGTTTCAGACCGAAATTTATACTGAAATTGAACACGAATTCAAAATGTGGGCTAGTGAATTTCAGAACAGCCTCGTGCAGTTGCAAAAAGACACTCAGGCAAAGCGTGAAATCTCGCGTTCTCGCCCGGGTATTATGGAACTCACTGTTACCAATGCTAAACACGCTCAACATGGCTTGAACGTCAAAGTAGATGATTTAACTGTTGCACATATGACTGGAGAATTACTGCAAATAGGACATATTCTCCCGGGGCAACACTATGTAGTCGTACACGGTACGGTGGATGGAAAAGATGTGCAAGCTTCTGGTAGAGTAGACATCGTGGCAGATGAAACGGCAGAATTGAAACTGTCATTACCAATTGAATAGATTGTCTGAATCAGAATTTTCAGGATTTAAGGATTTTCAGAATGATATTAACCCGGATATTTCACAAAAACTTTAATTGATTTTTTAACTGATGTTACGCACTCAAGTT
>QNER01000949.1 GCA_003646175.1 Candidatus Parabeggiatoa sp. nov. 1 | reverse complement strand
TTGAATGATATCCTAGGGCGTTGCCCTAGGCTAGTATGTCAGCCCCAGAAAGGGGCAAAGCAGCGTCAGGCTTATTTCCGGACAACTCTAATGTTATACGAACTTAGTGTTTGCTGTACTAGGACAATTTTTTGGCAGTCCCTACAAAATGATGCCGGTTTTAAAAATCAATGACTTATATTAATAGGTCACTTGATCCTTACATACACATACATTTATAGATATTATTATTAATCAATCTTCGGTATTTGAATCTGGGTACTCAAAAGGCTATTGAGCTTTGATTTTTAAACTTTTCTAGCAAACTTTTGCGTCGTTCCCAATTTCCACAGTTTGAACACATCTATTGGTTTGTAGAGACCACCAATTTTTTGGTTGTCCCTAGCTCGCTTCAGTTTCACTCTTTTCGTTCCATCGCTTTTGCTCAATGCCATTAAATTAGCGGTAACGTCTTGAAGTGATAAGCTTTTTTTACACATAAGTCTCCCAAACCGCTTTATCCGTCTTGGTAAAAACCAGGACTTGCGTCCCCCTGACATTTTTTCAGGGCGTGAAACGGTGGATTTTTAGAATAAAATCAATCAGTTACTCTTAACTTAATGGCAGTGTGGCTTTAGCCTAGAACAAAGGCAGGAACCAATTCACTAATCAATGTACTACGTTTTGAGCTTTTATGTCAAAAGTTTTCTGAAGTTTTCAGCATACACAAGTGGGGAATTTGCAAAACTGGCAATTGGTAATTGGTAATTATTCATGAGATCGTTACAATTAGCAATAATGACTTTTCATGCCGTTAATGAAATTCTATGACGGATTACACATAACGCCCATTACCCAATCTACGCAAAAAAAGTTTGCGCGATGCTATCAACTTTTGCGCAGTTCCCATCGCCACGAGCCTAATTATTAAATCATGTTACGCACTAATGTTACGCACAACGCTTCAAAATGATATTTAGGGGCAACCATAAAAGATTGCCCCTACATATCCTTATATATTGTAGGGGTAATCCCTTGTGGTTGCCCTTTCACCAAACATCATCATGGTATGGAACTTTCCGCTTTATTGCACAAACTGTGACTTCGTTCTCATCAATGTGCGTAACACCAGTTATTAATTACCAATTAACCGGTTCCAAAGCCAACAAATCGTCCACCGTCTCTCGCCGGCGCACCACCGCCACACGCTCACCATCAACCATCAATTCGGCCGCTCGGAGTCGAGTATTATAATTGGAACTCATCGTAAATCCATAGGCACCGCTAGTACGCACCGCTAATAAATCGCCTTCACGTAAAGCTAAGGCCCTGTTTTTGCCAAGAAAATCCCCGGTTTCACACACAGGGCCCACAACATCATAGTTTTGCACAGCCTCATCAATTCTCGGCTGCACTTGCAAAATTTCTTGCCATGCGTTATATAGAGCAGGGCGAAGTAAATCATTCATAGCCGCGTCAACAATGGCAAAATGTTTGGCAGCCGTATTTTTGAGATATTCCACTCTGGTGAGTAAAATCCCCGCATTAGCGGCAATCGCTCGCCCCGGCTCCAATATAATTTCATAAGGCGCACCGCCTAACACTTGACTAAGTGCTTGTATGTATGCTACCGGCGATGGCGGTGTTTCATCACGATAACGCACCCCTAAGCCACCGCCGATATCGATATGTTGTAAATGGATGCCCATATCACGCAAAGTTTCAACTAAAACCATCACGCGCCGTAACGCATCCATAAACGGTGCAGTTTCAGTTAATTGTGAGCCAATATGACAATCTATGCCAATCATTTGTAAATGAGGCAAACTGGCAGCCTTTGCGTAGACTTCGGTGGCAATATCGATATCAATACCAAATTTAGTTTGTTTTAAGCCGGTTGAAATATACGGATGCGTTTTCGCGTCCACATCGGGATTCACGCGCACAGATACCTGCGCGCATTTGCCCATCTCAAAGGCAACTTGATTCAAACGCAGCAGCTCCGCCTCCGATTCAACATTAAAACACCGAATGCCCACCTCTAAAGCACGGCGCATTTCCGCCACCGTTTTGCCCACCCCAGAAAAAATGATTTTATCTGGCTCACCCCCCGCCCGCAACACCCGCTCCAATTCACCACCTGACACAATATCAAATCCAGAACCTAAACGGGCTAAAACATTTAATACAGTGAGATTAGAATTGGCTTTGACAGCATAACAAACAAGATGACGATGGTTTTTCAAGGCTTGATCAAAGGCGTGCCAATGTCGCTCAAGGGCAGCACGAGAATAGACATAACAAGGCGTACCATAAGTGTCGGCTAGCGTAGTTAAATCCACATCTTCGGCATACAATGTGCCATTACGATAATTAAAACAATCCATTGATTTTATTTATTAACCTCAAGTTTTTTGGTTTCCCTTGAAGACAGCAAAAGGGGTGAATAGCCATTTATTGGTAGAACATTGAGTAAAAAACAATTATGTCATTTTCTTGAAAACGGGTACGGTTAAACACGTCAGGCGGGTTAATTGCTAAGCGCAATCCACCAAATCTGCGCAAAATCACTTTGCTAAGCCTTTATTAAGGGTTTTACCATGGCTAAAACTTTGCTGGATCGTGATAAATATGCTTCTACAAACTGCGTGAATGGCGAATTTTGATAGATATTGTTTTATTTAAGAATAACGAATGACAGCTTATGTCATATCCGTTCATAAAAAGTTTGCCAATTTCGTGAATGGCGAATTTGTAGTCAACAATCTTTATTCGCAAATACAAAATAACGACTGATAGTCGGCCCCAAAATATTGATAACTATTGATATTGGCTGGACATTATCTAACAAAACTTTACATTTGGTTATTTTTAAAGTAACTTAAAGGCGCTTGAAGTGGTTAGCCTTCCACAAAAAAAAATGGACTCTCAAGCATTCAAGTAACCCTAAGCTTTCATTAGGCGAGGGGATAAAGGGCTGATACTCCCTACTACGCAAATGTTTCCGCTCGGGAAACTTTTGCGTAGTATTCACTTCTATTAATCGTGTTGACTCATTTTTGACCAGATGTCAATAGTTGTCAATAGAATTGCTATCTGAAGTATACTGTCCTTCACTATAAGTCACCAAAAAATGAACACTTTTTAGATAACTGACTGAAGTCTAAACTAATTACTCTGTTATTAAAAAGCTATTCGCTATTCGCTATTCCATAATTTCTTAACATTACAAGAAATAACAATTACCCACATCTGTTAAACCACCAAGTTTTGGCAAACATCGGCGGTTTTGGCAAAGGTTTCGAGGCTAAAATTTTTGTGCAAAAAAACATTAGCCTCGAAGTTATTTTTTGAAGAAGTCCCTTATTCAATACTTTGGACAATTTTTTGGGAATGAAGATCAGGGTATTATAAGTGCTACCTATTCAGATGAATTAAATCAAAGTCAGCCTTTTGGCTAAGTTGCATTTAATTGCTGTTCCTATTAATCTATTCAAATCTATTCATAGGTAATTCGCTCTCTGCTGATAACCCGGATGGATTGGTTCAACTAGAGTCCTGGTTGAGCAGTCCCAACCGTTGGTACGCAATCCGACAAAAGTCGTTTTGTACAACTCACTTCTGTAAATCTTGGAAGGAAGTCCCATTGGGTCAAATTGACCTTCAAACTCAATCAAGAAGTTTGAACACCAATTTACCAACCTTCTAAATCCAAAGGCCAGTACGAGAAAACTTTTCTCGACATTGGGTTAACCTAACCCAATTAGAATCTTATGGGGATGACTCATTATTTTTTCAATTGATTAATTTAATTTGA
>QNER01000948.1 GCA_003646175.1 Candidatus Parabeggiatoa sp. nov. 1 | reverse complement strand
GATGATGTTTGGCGAAAGGGCAACAAAGTGGGGCTTGCGCTACGGAGCAACCACAAAGGGGCAACCGCGAGGGGGGCAACCACAAGGGATTGCCCCTACAATATATAACGAAATGTAGGGGCAATCCTTTATGGTTGCCCATCGATTTCATTTTGAAGCGTTGTGTGTCATAAGAGTTTTTAAATGAAATGCGAAGGCCGTTGTTTGCTATTCGCGATTTAAGATTTTTCCATGGCCGTTAAATGAAATGCGAAGGCCAGTCGGCATTATTCGCTATTCGCGATTTAAGATTTTTTCATGGCCGTTAAATGAAAGGGGCAACCGCGAGGGGGGCAACCACAAGGGATTGCCCCTACAATATAATGAAATATAGGGGCAATTCTTTATGGTTGTCCCTCTGGACTCATTTTGAAGCGTTGCGCGTAACATGAGTTATTGAGATAAAAAATCAGTTCCAGGGGCAACGCCCCTAGTTAATGGAGCAACACAAGCCAAAAAACTTGAACATCGAGTATAACTAATCCTTGTCGTTATTCAGATTGGACTTTTTTCGCATTAGCCCTCTCCACCGCTGCCTTAATGGCAGCCTCCCGACTCTGTTCAGAAGCCAATTTTATTTGTTTAAGACGCGCTCTTTTCTCTGCTTTATCACGTTCAACACGAAAAGCCCTAAACTCATGCCGCTGCCGGGCAATATCGGCCGTTTTGCGTTCACGCTCATTGGCACGAATTTGGGCCTTCGCATAACGATAATAGCTCACCAAAGGAATATGACTTGGGCACACATAAGCGCAGCAACCACAGTCAATGCAATCAAACAAGTGATAATCCTGCGCTTTTTGAAAATCCTTCGCTTTGGCATGCCAATAGAGTTGCTGTGGCAATAAATTGATGGGGCACACCTCGGCACATGCACCACAACGTATGCAAGGCATCGGCAAAGGTGGTGTTGCAATCTCATCAGCACCGGAAACAATTAAACAATTCGTCGTTTTAACAATAGGCAACTCGTCATTGGGCAACGCAAATCCCATCATTGCGCCCCCCATAATCAGTTTTTCTATTCCCGGTTTACGCCCACACTGATTAATCAGAAACTGCATAGGTGTCCCTAATAACACTTCAAGATTTTGCGGCTTTTCTACCCCGCCACCTGTCACAGTCATCGTTCGTGACACTAAAGGTTGCCCCAGCTGCACCGCCCGATACACCGCTCTTGTCGTCTCCACATTATGCAACACGATGCCAATGCTGGCGGGTAAATAGGTGCGTCCCAATTCTTTACCAGTCAGTACTTGTATTAATTGTCTTTCTCCACCTGTCGGGTACATGGTAGGCACTTTCACAACTTCCACTTGCCCTTGTGCCGCTTCTAATAAGCTTTGATAAGCAGCAGGTTTATTATCTTCCACCACTATCACACAATGTTTCGCCCCACCCAACACATGCTTTATTATCAGTGCCCCAGCAATAATGTCATCTGGACGCTCACGCATCAAACGATCATCGCAAGTAATATAAGGTTCGCATTCAGCCCCATTGATAATTAAAGTGTCAATATCTTCTGGCTTCAATTTGATATGGGCGGGAAAACCAGCCCCACCCAAACCCACTATTCCCGCTCTGGCAATGTATTCACGCACAATTCTTGATGGCAGAGCGGAATAATCGGCAAGAGGTTTGCATTTTGTCCAAGTATCTTGTCCATCAGTTTCAATGACAATGCACAGTGCCGTTAAACCCGAAGGATGAGGGACGGGACGGGGTTCAATCGCGACGACAGTACCAGAGCTAGAAGCGTGAATGGGGACAGTCAGCAATACGCTGCAATCATAAGCATGGCAATGTGCAATGATTTGCCCTTTCAATACCTTATCGCCAATATGCACTATCGGTTCGGCGGGTTCACCAATATGTTGTAATAAGGGCAAGACTAAAAATGGTGGGATGTCAGCTTGAACTATCGGCGTTTGATTTGACAAACTCTTGTGTCCGTCAGGCTTAACACCACCGTGAAATTGCCATAAGTGCGTCATATCAATTATCAGTTGTCAGTTGTCAGTTATGCCCATTTTAGCTTTTCGACTTTCAAAGGCCTCACCGGATAAGGCCATTTCCAAGTCGTCACCGTTTGTGGCACCGATATCATTTTAATACTATCGACTGGGCAAGGTGCAACACAAAGTTCGCAGCCGGTGCATTCCTGAGCAATGATGGTATGCATCTGTTTGGGGGCCCCTAAAATGGCATCCACCGGGCAGGCTTGTATGCACAAAGTACAACCAATACAAGTTGATTCTTCAATCACCGCTAACATGTTAAGGGTTTCCACACCATGCTCTGCGTCCAAAGGTTGAGGCGCACGATCTAACAAATTCGCTAAGGCTAAGATCCCCACTTCACCGCCGGGTGGACATTGGTTAATATCAGCCTCTTTGCGAGCTATGGCTTCAGCGTAAGGACGACAGCCGGGATAACCACATTTTCCACATTGTTGCTGTGGTAAAAGCGCATCTATCTGATCGGTGACAGGATCGCCTTCAACTTTAAAACGCACTGCTGCGTAACCCAGCAGTAAACCAAATAGCAACGCAAGTACGCCAAGCACACTAATTGCAGTTATCTCTATCATAATTTTACTAACCCCGTAAAGCCCATAAATGCCATTGACATAATGCCGGCTGTGATAAGCGTAATCGGTGCGCCTTTAAACACCGTCGGGACATCTGCCACTGCGAGGCGCTCACGTAGTGCCGCAAACAAAACTAATACTAACGAAAAACCAACAGCGGCACCAAAGCCATAAATGGCGGATTCGATAAAGTTATGTTTTTCTTGGATATTCAATAAAGCCACCCCCAATACCGCACAATTTGTCGTAATCAACGGCAAAAAAATGCCTAAGACTTGATACAACAAAGGACTGGTGTTATGTACCATCATTTCGGTAAATTGCACGACAACCGCAATAACTAAAATAAACGCGATTGTGCGTAAAAATTCCACTTCCAGCGGCACCAGTAGATATTCATTAACCAAGTAACTGCTTACCGAGGATAATGTCAGCACAAAAGTGGTGGCAAGCCCCATTCCCATAGCGGTTTCCAGTTTGGTAGACGCGCTCATAAATGGGCATAGCCCCAAGAATTTGACGAGGACAAAATTATTAACTAATACCGTGCTAATAAAAATGAGTAAATATTCAGTCATAATTAAAATAGAGTCAGAGTTAATACATCTGTTAATAGCGAATAGCGAATCAGGGCAAAACCGTAAAGCGTTGCAAAAACCTTGAAGGTTTCTAACTGAAATTATTTATCTGAAAAACTATATCTGTGACATTAAACTGAACCAGTGCCAATATTCTATTCGTCATTCCAGCGAAAGCATAACGGATTTTGGTAGTTCCTACAAACCAATGAAATTTAAATTGCTCTAACAAATGAACAGTGTTCATTTATTAGGCACGTTATTAGATCTGATCTCAGGAGTGCAAGGTTAACTTGCACGAGCGTGGTGATGGCGTTCGGCAGTTGTTAATTGAGCACAGCGGATTGACGGATTTGACGGATTTTGTGACTGGGATTATCCGCTTATTTAGTACAACTGATTACCAGTGATGCTATCGCTTGTCGCGATAGTATCACTTTCGGGCCGGTATATTATTTATTGGGTAGTCCCAATACTAAATCCGTAAAATCCTTCAATCAGTTGTACTCACCATCAAAAAACCTAAATGGCATAATAAATAAACAGATATTTTGACTCAGAAGGGCAACCATAAAGGATTGCCCCTACATGACGGTT
>QNER01000947.1 GCA_003646175.1 Candidatus Parabeggiatoa sp. nov. 1 | reverse complement strand
GATGGGTATCGCTGCAATGTCTGTATCCGCCCGAATTTTTTGGATGGCATCCAGTCCGTTCATCACCGGCATTTGAATATCCATCAAGATAAGATCAGGATGTTTTGCCCGCGTCTGTTCAACTCCCTCAACGCCATCTCGCCCTACTATAACTTGATAGCCTCGCATGGTAAGGTAATCATGTAGAACCTCAACGGCAGTATCTTGATCGTCCACTAACAAAATCACCGCAGCCGGATGACGACATTCAACAGGTGCCTGTTTAGGTTCAGACTCCATTTGAAGTTCCTCGGTTGAGGGAAGTTTTTCCAGATTCTTTGGTTGCCAAGGTAAGGAAACCGTGAAGCAACTACCCTGCCCAACCTCACTCTCGACTGAAACACTACCCCCATGCATTTCCGTAAAACGATACACCAAAGATAAGCCCAAACCCGTACCTTCCTGTGCCCGATTGAGACTGCCATCCAGTTGCACAAAGGGTTCAAAGAGGTGTTTCAGGTTTTTTTCAGCAATACCTATGCCAGTATCCTGAACAGTAAAGTCAACGACACCATGTTCGGCATCACTGTTGACTACTAATTTAATAGAACCGCCTTTTGGGGTAAACTTAATGGCATTGTTCAACAAGTTGATAATAATTTGTTTCAAACGACGTACATCGGCTTGAATCGTGTCCACAGCGTAATCTAAGGTAGTAGCAATTTGAATTTGTTTTTTGTAAGCCATTTCCTTAATCATGCTTAGGCTCATTTGGCAAACTTCATTCACAGAGACGGTGTCGATTTGTAACGTGATTTTATCGGCTTCTATTTTGGCCAAATCAAGAATATCGGTAATCAAAGCCAGCAAATGACGACCACTATCCCCTAGTGTACGCATGAATTTGCGTTGCTTGTTGTTGAGAGGATCATAACCTTGCTCTTGGAATATCTCCGAAATGCCCAAAATCGCATTCAGCGGGGAGCGTAATTCGTGGCTCATATTGGCAAGAAATTCATCTTTTAGCCGGGCAGCACGAGCCAGTTTAGCAATCGCCTTACTTAAATCATCCGTGCGCTCTGCTAACGCATTTCGTTCCGTCTGCAATGAAACTTCTACTTGTTTGCGACAATTGATTTCTTCCTGTAATTGCTGATTTTGCTCGAACAGTTGCTGTTTTTGCTGGGCGAGTTGCAGCTGCAATTTGTGTAATTTCACCTGTGTGTTGACACGAGCCAACACTTCTTCATGCTCAAATGGTTTGGTGATGTAATCTGCAGCCCCCAGTTCAAAACCTTTGACTTTATTTATGGTTTCAGTTCGCACAGTCATGAAAATGATGGGAATGTCTTTCGTCTTTTCATGAAACTTTAATTGCTTGCATACTTCAAAACCATCCATACCCGGCATAATCACATCCAACAATATCAAATCAGGTTGAGCAAGCATAGCTGTTTCAATACCATCTTGACCATCAGAAGCAATGAGCACTTTAAAATCCCGCTCGCTTAAAAAATTAAGCAAGAGTCTGACACTGTCAGGCGTATCATCAATGATTAAGAGAGTGTTCATAATCGGTTATCAGTTATCAAAAAATCCGTTAAATCCGGAAATAAGTTGTACTTGTTATCAGTTATATAGTACAACTTATTTCCGGATGTTACGGATTGTGATTGATAAGAATAAGAAAAAAAAATCCGTCAAATCCAGAAATAAATTGTACTTTTTACCAGTTTTGCAAGAGCTTCATAAGTCACTCACAACAATCCTTCAATGGCGGCAACCAACTTTTTCATACTAACAGGCTTACTTAAATACTCGTTTGCCCCCGCCTGAAGACAGTGTTCTTTGTCACTAGGCATAGCAAGGGCTGTGAGAGCAATAATGGGTATTGTTGCAATGTCAGTATCAGCACGAATTTCTTTAATGGCTTCTAGCCCACTCATCAAAGGCATATGAATGTCCATCAAAATAAGATCTGGATGCATCGCTCGGCTCTGTTCAACCGCCTCAACCCCATTCCGCGCTATAAGGATTTGATAACCAAGCGTTGTGAGATAGTCAGATAGGACTTGGCTAGTGATTTCTTGGTCTTCTGCTATTAAAATAACCCTTGAAGAATGATGATTATCAATGAGTGCTGAGTCAGGTTCATGCGCCATTGTCAGTCGCTCTGTTTCCGGAATGGATAATTCGTCCAGCTTCAAATGCCTCCACGGCAATGAGACGGTAAAGCTGCTACCCTGATCCACTTCACTTTCGACTGAGATACTACCACCGTGCATTTCAGTGAAACGATAGACCAAAGATAAGCCCAATCCCGTACCTTCCTGCGCCCGATTGAGACTACCATCCAGTTGCACAAAAGGTTCAAAGAGGTTTTTCATATCGTCTTCAGCAATGCCTATGCCGGTATCTTGAACACTAAAGTCAACCACACCGTGTTCAACATCACCATTGACCACTAATTTGATCGAACCACCTTCTGGCGTAAATTTAACCGCATTGCTCAGCAAGTTGATAAGGATTTGCTTCAAGCGAAGTTCATCGGCTTGAATCGTGTCTACCGCGTAATCTAAGCTAGTAGAAACTAGAATTGGTTTTTTGTAAGCCATTTCCTTAATCATGCGTAGGCTTGCTTGGCAAACTTCATTGACCGAGATGGTGTTGAGCTTTAACGTGAATTTCTCAGCTTCGATTTTGGCTAAATCAAGAACATCGTTAATCAACTCCAGTAAATGATGCCCACTGTCTCCTATGGTATGCATTAATTTGCATTGCTTGTCGTTAAGGGAACCATAAACTTGCTCTTGAAGTACCTCCGAAATGCCCAAAACCGCATTCAATGGTGTGCGTAACTCGTGGCTCATATTGGCAAGAAATTCATCTTTTAGTTGGACGGCACGAGCCAGTTTAGCATTCGCCTCGCCTAATTCAACTGTGCGTTTTGCTAACACATTTCGTTCTGTCTGCAAAGATTCTTCTACTTGTTTGCGCTGATTGATTTCCCCCAGTAATTGCTGATTTTGCAGAGTCAATTGTTGTTGCAATTGGTATAATTCCAACTGGGTGGTCACACGAGCTAACACTTCGTCATGTTCAAACGGTTTGATAATATAATCAGCTGCCCCTACCTTAAAACCTTTGACTATGTCGGAAATCTCGGTTCGTACCGTCATAAACATGATGGGAATAGATTTGGTTTTTTCTTTTGATTTTAATCTTTTACAAACTTCAAATCCATCTATGCCCGGCATGTTCACATCCAGCAGTATTAAATCAGGTGGTTCAAACTCAGCCTTTCCAATCCCCTCTGTACCATTTTTAGCGTCCCGCACGTTAAAGCCAGCATTGCTTAAAAAAACATGCAAAAGTTTCACCTCAAACGGCAAATCATCAATAATTAATATAGTACCCATAATCAGTTATCAAGGTGAAATAAAATGGGATGCCTTTAGCAATACCCTTGCCAATGGTGTTCGCGCCTAAAGTTTTTGGGCACCCTTCAAAGTAGTTTCGAGGTAAAAGTGTTTCTCCGAAAAACTTTTACTTCGATTCTAGGCAAAAGTTGGAGCGATGCTGTCAACTTTTGCCTAGAAACGCAATAAAATCAGCAGGATACATGTTAAGTAAAGCAATTATGATGAAGGGTGCCAGTTTTTGCGCGCAAAAAAAAACTTTAGGCGCGAATAGCGAATAGCGAATGGGAGCAATTAACTGATACTTAATTTCTATCTAAATCTATGTATATCTAGTCATATAAGTCGATTTGATCTCAACACCAAAAAAAATGTCGCGATCTGACTTGACTTTTAGATTTTGTGGTATT
>QNER01000946.1 GCA_003646175.1 Candidatus Parabeggiatoa sp. nov. 1 | reverse complement strand
ATCAGTGGACACGGTTTCTGGGTTACAGTTGACCATAATGGTTTCATAACCGTCTTCTCGCAAAGCGAGGGCCGCTTGCACACAACAATAATCAAATTCAATCCCTTGTCCAATGCGATTAGGGCCGCCACCCAGTATAACAATTTTGTGGCGCTGGCTCGGACAGGCTTCGCATTCTTCTTCATAAGTTGAATACATGTAGGCGGTGCTGGCTGCAAATTCCGCGGCGCAAGAGTCTACGCGCTTAAAAACCGGGCGCACGTTGAGACGGTGGCGTAATTTTCTAATCGTTTCCTCAGTCACGTCCAATAGTTGGGCTAAACGACTGTCTGAAAAACCTTTACGTTTTAGGGCACGCAGCCTGTCAGCATCTAATGTTTCTACGCATCCAATACATAAACTGGCCTCTTCATCCACTAAATTAGCAATTTGAACTAAAAACCATGGATCAATGGCGGTAAAATGATGTACCTTTTCGATAGCCCACCCGGCCCGAAAGGCATCAGCGATATACCATAAACGTTCTGGCCCCGGCGTTTGTAATTGAAATCGCAAAATCTCGCGCACGTCATCAGAACTTGTATCATCGTTCGGCTCTAAACGCTCATTGAGTCCATTGATGTCTGTTTCTAAACCACGTAAGGCTTTTTGTAACGACTCTTGGAAAGTGCGTCCAATTGCCATCACTTCACCCACAGATTTCATTTGTGTGGTCAGCAACGGCTTGGCTTGTGGAAATTTTTCAAAGGCAAAGCGGGGCACTTTGGTAACCACATAATCAATGGTTGGCTCAAACGATGCGGGGGTTGCGCCACCGGTAATTTCATTGGCGAGTTCATCTAACGTATAGCCCACTGCCAATTTCGCGGCGACTTTGGCGATCGGAAACCCCGTTGCTTTAGAAGCCAAGGCCGACGAACGCGAGACACGCGGATTCATCTCAATAATCATCATGCGCCCATCATTGGGATTTATAGCAAATTGCACATTGGAGCCACCGGTATCAACACCAATTTCACGCAATACCGCTATCGAGGCATTACGCATGAGTTGATACTCTTTATCGGTGAGCGTCTGAATCGGTGCAACGGTGATAGAATCACCGGTATGCACCCCCATGGGATCGACGTTTTCTATTGAACAAACAATGATGCAATTGTCTTTACAGTCGCGTACCACCTCCATTTCAAATTCTTTCCAACCCAGAACGGACTCTTCAATCAGCAATTCCTGGATGGGCGATAATTCTAAGCCGCGTTCACAAATAAGGGTAAATTCTTCACGATTATAGGCAATACCGCCCCCAGTGCCACCCAATGTAAATGACGGCCTGATCACGACTGGAAAGCCAATTTGATTTTGTGCTTCAACAGCGTCTGCCATGCAACTGGCAATGAATGAGCGGGGCATTTCCAAACCAATATACTGCATTGCGGCGCGGAATTTTCCCCGATCCTCGGCTTTTTCAATCGCTTCAATAGAAGCCCCGATCATTTCCACCCCAAACTTAGCTAAAACCCCCTCACGCACTAAATCCAAGGCACAGTTCAGGGCTGTTTGTCCCCCCATTGTTGGCAATAATGCATCGGGACGTTCGCGTTCAATAATTTTGGCGACGGTTTGCCATTGAATCGGCTCAATATAAGTCGCCTCTGCCATTTCTGGGTCAGTCATAATGGTTGCCGGGTTGGAATTAACCAGAATGACGCGATAACCCTCATCTCGCAACGCTTTACACGCCTGTGCCCCAGAATAATCAAATTCACAGGCTTGACCAATTACAATGGGGCCGGCACCAACAATTAAAATACTTTTTAAATCAGTACGTTTCGGCATTTTCAGTTAGAAGGATTCAGTTATCAGTTATGTTTTATTTAACGCCGAGAATTCTCCATTTGTGTCCCTCTGCGCTTCTATGGTAAGTTACATTTTTTTTATTGTAACTGATTTGGGGGGATATTGTTAAATTATGATAGCCAATAGCTTAAATAAGCTTTTAACCATAACAGCTTGACATAATATTAATTTTCAGTAGTATTACTGTCCGTTCGCTTATTTTTTAGTGCCTAGTGAATTAAATGGCATAAAATTCAATAAGTTATTTTTTTGCCTTTCAAGTCAATGCATTATAATAGGTATCTAAAAATAATTATTTGGTAGTCCTGTTCCAGTCGTGATGGTGTTCAAACGGATACTATCCCGGCAAGGGATAGCATCCGTCAACTCACTACATGTTTAGGACTACCAATTATTTGAATTTGTCAAAACGTAAAATCAATGACTTACAAATTACTTTGATCCGAAAAGGATTAAATAAGCGAAAGATCCGTTATTACGCACGGGCACCTGCGGGGGAAATTCATCAACCGGTACGATATCGTTAATAGTGGCTCGCAAAGCTATATCTACTTTATTGAACTCTTATGGGATAACATAATGAAAAAGGCAGAAAAAGAAATCCTTGGAAAAAAAGCCTATCAAATGGCGTTTGATTATGAATTGAAATATGGCTGTTGCCCTCAATGTGTCTTGACAACGGTTAAAGAAACCGTTGGTATGGTGACAGATGAAACCATTAAAGCCAGTCATGGACTTTCCGGTGGTGGGGGGTTAATGGGAACGGGCACCTGCGGGGCATTAGCCGGTGGATTAATGGCGCTCAGTTGTAAACGTGGACGAGATCGGGACAAATTTGAGAAGGGCAAATTTGTCAGCAATTTCAAGCTGGGACAAAAACTTGTCGAAAGTTTCCAGAAAGAATACGGTGGCGTTACATGTCAGCACCTTCAACAACAATTTACCGGGCATACTTATGATATGTGGGATGCGAAGGAGTATGCGGAATTTAATCAAGCCCGCAAGGATCAATGTGCGAAGGCAACCGCACTTGTCACCAAGTGGGTGATTGAACTTCTTTGATTTTTGTGATGATTTGAGAAATCTGTTAAAACTAAGATTTCTCGCGTTCTTCATTACGAGCCAGTTAGATGTCGCGATTTGGGTGGATAGCCATTATTAGATATTATCGGAAATAACTACAAGGATTACATTTGAAGGATAAACCTAAAGATTTACAATAAGTTAATCGAAAATACTGGCGGATTCGATAACTAATTGAACGGAGCAAAACCCCGTTAGGTAACTCCCAAATAATAAAATACCAATGACTACAGTGATGCTATCGCTTTTTTGGCGATAGTATCACTTAAAAAAAAGTTGTGCATTGGTATTATTTATTTTTGTAAATAACCTCACTTTGCGGCAAGTTGTTCGTTGGTATATTTTGTTCGTTGCCTTACTTTGTTTGATTTATCCTTTTTTATATATAACCCTTATAGTTTTTTTTGGGTTATTTCCGATAATGTCGATCATGTTTTCATTAATTCAATAAACTGATCAAATAAAGGCGCAACATCATGCGGCCCCGGGCTGGCTTCCGGATGGCCTTGAAAACTAAAGGCCGGTTTGTCAGTACATCGGATGCCTTGTAAAGAGCCATCAAATAAAGAACGATGGGTGGCTTCTAATGTCGGGGGTAAACTGGCCTCATCAATCGCAAACCCATGATTCTGACTGGTAATCATGACACGCCCAGTGGCTAAATCTTGAACTGGATGATTAGCACCATGATGACCAAATTTCATTTTAACCGTCTTGGCACCACTGGCTAAACCCAATAATTGATGGCCTAAGCAAATGCCAAAAACGGGTATCTGCGCGGCAACAATTTCCTTAATGGCTTCAATCGCATAGTCACAAGGCTCAGGATCACCAGGGCCATTAGACAAAAAAACGCCATGCGGCTTTTGTTT
>QNER01000945.1 GCA_003646175.1 Candidatus Parabeggiatoa sp. nov. 1 | reverse complement strand
TGTTCCTCCAAGGTTTATAAACAAGCGTTATTTTATGATATATTGCTATTAATAGCAAATTCTACTCGTCGATTAATCTGCGCGATTTCATCTTGGATGTCCGGTTGATAAAAAGCAATTATAGGTTCACCTCCTACACGAATTAAAATTGACGTAACCCTGTTCATCATAATGTGTTTGTGAGCAAAAAAACTTAGACGCTTGGATGACTGGTATCCATTTTGAGGGGTCGAAAATAACCCTTGATACAATTGGGATTTCGGATACAAATTTGGATATGGTTCTTTTCTATTAAAACCAGCAGTTGGATAAAGTTCTTTGCCTTCCCAAAAAGCGGCTATTATTGAATCAACCGGTTTAGCATGATCTTTTTTCATTTCATTATGCATATATTCAAATACCGCACAATCAAGTTTTCTCAACAGCTTATCGGTATCAGTTCCTATATCTTTGTTTATAGGCATTTTCAAACCCACTTTCAGGCATGTCTCTTTAAAAGAAAAGTAACAAGTTTGAAGAATTTGCAGTGAATGAGACTCAAGCATATCAAAACAATACCCAAGATGTATAACCGCACCAACAACAAAAGGCGTTTCTAGCTTTTTGCGTCTCACCATACTGTTTAGCTCTATGGGGGCTGTTTTCCCAAAAATACATACCATGCCCAAGCCAGTCATAATCATTTTCTGAAGCTTTGAAGCCTCCTTTTCCAGAAAGAAGATCCTCGCCGACTTCCCTTTCACAAACATGGAATCCAAGAACTAAAGAGGGATAATGTTTATACATTTCAGAGATCACGGTAACACCTCCTTTTTCTCAAATGAAATTAGGCATATTTTTAGGCGCTGCGAGCCAAGGATTTTGATCCGTCTCTGTCCGCTTTAGACATCACAAGACCACTACACTTTTAGATAAAAAGTCATTTACTTAAAATAATACCTTCGCCAATTGTCATAAAGATAAAATGATTTTGAACCCAGTCGAACTGATTTTGAATCTCATTGAGTTTCAACCATTTTTCAAAATAACCCGGTTTAATACTCGACTTTTGGCAAAGGTATTATTAAAAATCAATAAGTTATATTTTTTGAACAGCCATTACCGTGATCTCTGACATTTAATGGCTTGTCCTCCTTGTATAAATCGGTTAGCTGACCATTTGGTTTCGCAATGCCCGCATCGACCAAAGTTTGAAGTGCTTTCTCCTTGCTAGAAGTGACCTCTTTAGTAAATTTCTTGATCCGCTCTATGATTTTTTGGGTATCTTCTTGATTCATAAAAATCTCCAACACATAATAACACCTTCGCCTCGCTTCATGCTTTACGCGACGACTCCAGTGCAAAGTCAATTGTTTGGTAGTCCCTGCAAACCGATGTAGGTGAGTTTAGACTACCCAATAACCGTAATGAATGTAAAATTGATTTGATGTCAAGATATTTTGGGTGTGGTTTGGGCCTCGTCAAAGTCCAATGTAACTTATTGATTTAACAGAATAACATTAAGAAAATTTTATAAAAGTCTCTTGAAAAACAATGAGTTACAAATTGGTCCGTTGTGCGGCAAAATATTTACCAAAAAACTTTAGTAATCAATGCGTTAATTTCGACTTTGACGTAGCCTTGGGTTGCACCTGGGGCTATTTACATTCAACTGACTGAAGGGTTGATAAGTTATTTATAATTTTTCTGGTATACCGAACACACTTGAAAAGGGTGAAAATGAGATAAGGATTTGTGATTTTCTTTCGTTCGCTTTTTTATTAACTTTCAATCCATTATTCCATCTCATTTAATCCGTTTATACCTCAAATCCGCTGTACTATCAGTATATGTTAATTTTTTGGAGTTACCTTAAGAGCCTTATCCGTTTATTTCGAGTATCCGTTGTACTTTTTGTAGGCCGGCAAGCAGCGACGCTCCCGCAAAGATAATGCGCTCCTTTATATTCCGCTGCTTAAACATAACTGATTGATTTAACTATCTATTTATAACTATTTGACAAATAAGTCGAACTCACGTTAATAAACTTTAGTTGGAATATTAGAATACATTAATAAACTAAAATAGCCATTTTTTCGTACAAGGTTCGCCTGAAACGAATGAGAAAGAACAACGTTTTTTCGTACAAGGTTCGCCTTGTACTCCTGATAATCTGACATTGTCAAGTTAAAGACATTGGTAGTCCTGAAATGTGGGTGATATTTCCCCCTCAGGTGAAACCTGGGGAATTAAAAAATATCACCCACATTTCAGGACTACCAAGACATTTTATATTTACAGCGACGGGGATATTGAGGAGTTTGTGTTTGAAAAGCCGTTATCCATGGTTTATAAACAAGCGTTATCATACGAGATAGCGCTATTAATCGCAAATTCGACCCGTCGATTAATCTGATCGATTTCATTTTGGGTATAAAGGCTAGGCTCATACAACTCCAACGGAGCTCGTTCACCCTTGCCTATTGTCGTAATCATATCGGCACGAATGCCACTCGCTACGATGTAGTTTTTCAGTGCTTTTGCACGTTTTGTTGATAAAAAGCAATTATAAGCATCACTGCCGACACGATCAGTATGACCGATTAAAATAATGTTGTCGGGTTGTTCCCGTTGAAAATACGTCACCAATTTTTGGGCCGTGTCTTGACCCGTTTTGGTGAGTGCCGTTTTTCCAAATACAAATTGTATTGGAATAGGTCGTTCTTTAATCTCAATACCAGCAATATTGTTACGCATTGCGCCGCTCGAATGGCCGGAACTCCTGACATTGGTTAAAGTCCCAGCCAACAACTGGGTTTCCGTCGCCAATTTATACACCCTTTCAATGTCTGCACGCGATGGCTTTTGCGGAGTTGCTTTGGGATCAACGATTAAATCCAAAGCTTGGTTGTAAAACATGGCCGCCTCGCTCCATTGTTTGCGCTTGGCCGCAATATCTCCACGCACAGACTGAGTCTGCCATAAATTGACCGGGGTGTATTTATATTTAAGCCATTTTTCGGCCCGGTTCAGTTGCCCGCGCTGCACCCAGTATTTGGCCTTTTTTGAAGCCATATTTGACATGCGACGCTCGAGCCAATCCAAATAGGGAGCAGAACAATCAGGCAATTTTTTGAGCGTGCGTAGCAATTGCGCTAATTGGTCTAAATCTTGCCAATATAATGCCTGATTGACTTGCGCCTGGTAATTATTACAATTCACGGCTTGGGCGGTGTGAATTGAGAACAGGCTAATGAACAATAGACTACACAAAGTAACCGCTCGTTGGTTTAAGAAACGCATTCTCTTGTTGTCCTCTTTGTTTGTGAATAAGCAAATTTGTAGGATTAGTTGTTCTTGTTGCAATGAGTGTATTCCACATCACTATCAGTTGCAAATTCTACCCGGCGGTTGATTTTATCAATTTCCTGTTGGCTGTAGCGAGTCCGATCATAGATTTTAAAGTGTTCTCGTTTGCCTTTCCAGAACGTATTAAGTTCCAGGGGCGTTGCCCCTGGCTATATTAATATAGCCCCGTTGGGGCTTTGAAACCTAGCACCGAAGGTGCGTATTATTAAAGCCAGCGTAACTAAGTACTGAAGCACAAATTTTCAGGTATTTTGTAGGGTGGGTAACGTCTTTTTGTTGCCCACCATCTTGCTATAGTTTGTCAGATAAATAAATGTTTTGGCCAAAAACCGTAGAGCGTTGGCAAACCTCGGAGGTTTAGATTGAAAATCTTTTTCTGAAAATCTATACCATCTCGGTGGGCAACAAAAAGACGTTACTCGGTGGGCAAAAATTCATAATACCCGAAAATTTATGGTTCAGTACT
>QNER01000944.1 GCA_003646175.1 Candidatus Parabeggiatoa sp. nov. 1 | reverse complement strand
TGATGGCTTTAGAAAAGTGGTTGCTCAGGAGTTTAATGATATTTATGTTGTTGATTTAGGCGGTGATGTCCGCAAAAATCCGAAATTATCTGGCACTAAAAATAATGTGTTTGGGATTCAAACGGGGGTAGCCATTTCGTTTATGGTAAAAACCCGTAGAGACGCACAGCCGTGCGTCTCTACGTGCCAAATTCATTATGTGCGCCGTCCTGAAATTGAAATCGCCACTGATAAATTGGCATTTCTGAGAAGCACACCGTTTAAGGAAATTGATTTTAATCGAATCCAGCCGGATAAAAATCATAATTGGCTTAATCTCGCTGAGAATGATTTTGATAATTTATTGCTTTTGGCTAACAAAGAGACTAAATTGGCTAAGTCGCTGAAGGATGAACGGGCACTTTTTCGGTTATTTTCAAATGGCGCAATAACTGCTCGTGATGAATGGGTTTATGATTTAAATATTAAAACGTTAAAAAATAAAATGAAGTTTTTCTGTGAATTTTATTCAAATGAACAGCAAAGATGGAATAAAGATAATTTCGTTGGCGAACCAAGAGATTTTGTGGATAGAAAAATAAAATGGAGTGATGAGTTAATTGCTCACTTAACAAAAGGAACAAAAGTTAAATATGATAAAGGTGGGGTGCGTGTCAGCTTATTTCGCCCCTATTTTAAATCTTTTGAATATGTTTCAAAAGTAATTGTTCATAGATTTGGACAAATGGACAGCATTTTTCCTAACCGAGAAAGTAGAAATATTTGTATTGCTTTTAATTTTAATTCAACAAGTTTTGCCTGTCTTGCGAGTAACCTTTTTTTTGATTTTGCATTATTAAAATTTGCGAATGGTAATACCCAATGCTTCCCCTTCTATCGCTATGACTCCGAAGGCAACCGCACCGACAACATCACCGACTGGGGTTTAAATAAATTTTGCACCCATTATCAAGACAACACCATCACCAAAGAGAACATTTTTCACTACACCTACGCAGTTTTACATCACCCGGCTTATCGGGAAAAATACGCCCTCAATTTAAAACGCGAATTTCCCCGACTCCCATTTTATGATGACTTTTATCAATGGGTAACCTGGGGTAAACAATTGATGGACTTACATTTAAACTATGAAACTGTCAAAAAGCATCCCCTAAAACGGATTGATAAACAATTATCGGCTAACAAGCTAAATCAACCTAAACTCAAAGCTGATAAAATAGCCGGCGAAATTTTATTAGATGCAATCACCACGTTGCAAGGCGTACCGACTGAAGCGTGGGATTATAAACTTGGTAATCGCAGCGCGTTAGAATGGATACTTGATCAATACAAAGAAAAAAAGCCCAAAGATAAAACGATTGCGGAACAATTTAACACTTATCGCTTTGCCGATTATAAAGAAACTGTGATTGAATTATTGCAACGAGTGTGTGCTGTGAGTGTGGAAACGATGCGGATTATTGGAGAAATGCCTTGATTTTATGGAGGGTTGCTGCGATAGCTAATACCCACCCTACAACGGATAACTGATAACTAGGTACAAAAATGGAAAAAATCACGCATATTGAGAAAATTGAGATTGAAGGACTCTGGGGAAAATATCAGATTGACTGGCATTTAAACCCTGATGTCAATATTTTGGCAGGTATTAATGGCAGCGGTAAAAGCACGGTTTTGAATCTCATTGCTGGGGTGCTTCAAGGTGGATATTTTGTTGGAAACGTTGATAACTTGGTGACTGAGGTAAACATTGTTTTTAATCATAACGCGATTCGTTACGTTTCAATGCCAACTCGTCGGTTTGATGGTGAAAAGTTGGAAAATATTCAGCCGGAAAACCTCGAAGATATTATTAAAGTCAGTCGAATTAGTACCTTTGAACAACCCATAAAAACGAGTCATGATACTCAAAAAAAATATCTACCAGAAAAGATTAAAACGGATTTAGATTTCCAACTATTTGAACTTCAACGCGTTTACTTGAGTTATCAAATCAATCTTGGGAAACGAGTAGAACAAGTTTTTTTAGAAAGTGATTACATTGACATCAAAACCAAACGTGAGGAAATTTACGGCAAAAAAGCACTTTTTATCAAAACGATCAATCAGTTTTTTGCAGAAACGGGAAAAAACTTTGAATCTGCTCAGGATAACGAGATCGTCTTTCGTCAAGATGACAAGATACTCACGCCTTATCAATTATCCGCTGGCGAAAAACAGTTGTTAATCATTTTTTTATCGGTACTCGTTCAAGATAATCAATTTTATATCTTTCTTCTGGATGAGCCAGAAGTTTCTTTGCACGTTGAATGGCAAGAAGAATTAATTAAAGTCATCAGAAGTTTGAACAATAATGCTCAAGTGATTATGGCTACCCATTCTCCGAGTTTAGTGATGAGTGGTTGGATGGATAAAATAACCAATATGGAAGATATTACAACATGGGAAAAATGAGGCATTTGCCAATTAAGTCTGATCATTTTCAGGCGATTAATAGTTTAAAACCAAAAACTGCGCCTAAAACTATTAGAGTTTACGTTGAAAACGAAGACGATATACCTTTTTGGAGAGGAATTTTTCAGGAATATGCGCCGCATCTTTCTTTGAAGATAATTTTGCCCTATCAAAATCTCGTTAGAGGAAAAGATTATCTTTTGAAGAATACTCAACCGGGCGAATATTTGTTACTCTGTATTGATAGCGATTATGACTATTTACTACAAGATGCAACAGAAACCTCAAAACTTATCAACCATAATCCTTATATTTTTCAAACCTATACTTACGCCATTGAAAATTATAAATGTTATGCGGAAAGTTTAAGAGAATTGAGTGTTTCTGCCAGCCTCAATGATGAATATCTATTTGATTTTGTAGCTTTTATTAAACTTTAGTTAAACTAAGCCTGTAAAGTTTCCAGTACAGACTCGTCTTCAAAACGGTACGTGAGACTAATCCCGAATACCGCTCCTCTCTATATAGTGTTGTTTTACCAACTTTGCATTCCAATGCTTCTTTGTAACCGGTTTTATGGTTTTGACCCAATTTTGGTTTGTTCAACTTAGGGAGTCGACCGAAAGGCCGTCTCCTTTATCATCGCGATACCCCTTTTACTATTAACATTGTTCACTATATACAGTGAGTAAGTGGGCATATATCAGCCATTACAGTTGACCATTAGCTTTTTACTCAATCCTCTACCATTACAGGAGTATCTCATGTCTGAGACCGTTTTTATCTGAACCTTTTCAGGCCCTAACCCTTGTAATGGCTTACCACGTTTCATGTTACTGGCTGTTGTTTGTACTTAGATGGTTGCTTTACGCCTATGTGCTTTATAGATTACTGAGTGATTTTTGGATAATCTCACTTCCTTGCACATGTACAGGTGTTTCTGATATACATCCTGTTCCTGATTAAAGACATTTTATTCTGCAACTTCACTTGACAGTTCATCATATACAATTAGCAAGACGGGTAAACCTCTATATCTAGGTTTCTAGCCGCCATTATTCCCTGCTTAATCCAAATACCAGGCATATCCTGATATCCAAATGGGTAAGTTATGCTTTTACTGAGTAATACAGCAAGGGTAGCCTTTCAACCCTATAAATAACATAATTGTAATTCCTAATATTCTGGAATCCTTCCTATTGGCTTGATTTAACTCAAGTTTCTAAGAAAACGTGTCGCACTCAAAGTCATAATTATAGTTGCCCAGAAAAGTTTTGTGCCAAACCGCTTCGCTTTGCCAAACCTTGAAGGTTTTTAATAAAGAAAAAACTTTGTCTTACGGAGCATAAAGGACATA
>QNER01000943.1 GCA_003646175.1 Candidatus Parabeggiatoa sp. nov. 1 | reverse complement strand
TGGTATGGAACTTTCCGCTTTATTGCACAAACTGTGACAAGTCGAAGCAATGTGCGTAACATCAGTTAATAAGTAATAAAATAATAAAATACTGTAACTACTCAGCACCGAAGTGTGTGAATTATTATAGCCTGGGGCAACGCCCCAGGTGCAGGTGTTTATGATTTAAAGCCCTGAAAGGGCGCATTAAAATTGGCTCCCAGGGCGCAGCCCTGGGCTTTAATAAAGCGCCCTTTCAGGGCTGAGTAGTTACAAAATACTTAGCTTATTCAGGGACAAGTCTATTATATTTGGGCATTGGGTGATGGGCGTGGATTTAACCGCATTATCGCGGTTTGGTTTTTTTGGCTTATCGGGCGTTGTGGTTAATGACTCCATTGTTTTGGTGACCTTTTATAAACAGTTACGTGAGAAGGGTGTGCCAGTACAAGAAGCCTTGATTGAAGCGGCTGTCAACGTTTGCGGGCGGTATTGCTGACTTCGTTAACGACTATTTTTGGTTTAATGCCCCTGCTTTTTGAAAAGTCACTACCAGCACAATTTTTAATTCCGATAGCCATCTCTATTGTTTTTGGTTTGAGGTTTTCCACTCTGTTGGTATTGTTAGCGATGCCAGCGTTGTTATCAATAGCTGAAAAACCGTGCAAGGTACGCTCCTGAACTGGGGTGATGAAAATTGTGAATTGTGAATTGTGAATTGTGAATGAAAATTGTGAATTGTGAATTGTGAATTGTGAATGAAAAGCTAATAAATAAGTTATTGTTTTTTTAATCATTAAAACTGGCTTCATTACAACGGGATCAAGTTTTAGAACCCAAAGGAACCTCCTTTTCACCACCCCACTCCTGAACTATTTTCAAAGGAATAAAACATGTCAACTCTACCTAACAATAATGGACTCCATTTTTTTGGTCAAACTGGCAGTCAAAATCCAGTTTGGCAAGGCCCGTTAAATTCTATTGTCTTTGATGAACCTGGTATCAAAGCTAAATTGCTGAATTTAGAACAACCCTGTTATGTGGTTAGAAAAAATGGACAAATTGGCATTACTAATGAAGGTGAATTGGGTGATGTCACTGAAAACACGCCTTTGGATATAGAAACCCTGACAGCGGCGCCACCGCAGCTGCCACAACAGCTAGGTGATCGCAATTTCCTAGATTGTTACGGGGTTAAATATGCTTATGCCAGCGGTGCAATGGCTAATGGTATCGCCTCAGAAGAATTGGTGATTGCGTTGGGCAAAGAAAAAATATTGGGTTCTTTTGGTGCGGGTGGCTTAATACCTTCCCGAATTGAAGAGGCGATTCAACGCATTCAACAGGCACTTCCCGGCGGACCTTATGCCTTTAATTTTCTTCATAGCCCCAAGGAACCTGCTATTGAGCGAAGTACGGTTGATCTTTATCTCAAATATGGTGTGACGACGGTAGAGGCTGCGGCATTTATGAAGTTAACGCCCAATATTGTTTACTATCGTGCTGCCGGCCTCAGTCTCAATTCGGCCAATCAAATTGAGATTAAAAACCGAGTGATTGCCAAAATTTCTCGGCGCGAGTTGGCAACGCGATTTATGCAGCCAGCCCCAACCACAATACTCAAACAATTGGTTGCTCAAGGATTGATTACGGAGTTGCAAGCCAATCTCGCCGAAAAAGTCCCGGTTGCGGATGACATTACTGTGGAAGCTGATTCTGGCGGACATACTGATAATCGTCCGCTGGTTTGCCTACTGCCATCCATTATCGCGCTCCGAGATGAAATTCAACAAAAACAGGGTTATGAAAACCTTGTCAGAGTCGGCGCAGCGGGTGGCATTGCAACGCCACAGTCCGCGTTAGCGGCATTTATCATGGGGGCTGACTACGTGGTAACCGGTTCTATTAACCAATCCTGTGTTGAGGCGGGGACTTCAGCCCATACCAAAAACTTGCTGGCTCAAGCTGGAATGGCTGACGTGATGATGGCTCCAGCGGGAGATATGTTTGAAATGGGTGTAAAAGTTCAAGTCCTTAAACAGGGTACTTTGTTTGGGATGCGAGCGCAGAAACTGTTTGAGTTGTACAAGACTTATGATGCCATTTCCGACATCCCGCTAGCAGAAACCGAAAAGTTAGAAAAACAAATATTTAGAAAGCCCCTTGATACTGTCTGGCAGGAAACTGTGGCCTATTTTTCTGGACGCGATCCGGAACAAATCAGCAAAGCTGCTGACGATCCCAAACGTAAAATGGCCTTGATTTTTCGCTGGTATCTAGGACAATCTGCTCGCTGGGCTATCGCCGGGGAGAAAGGCCGTGAGATGGATTATCAAATTTGGTGCGGCCCGGCAATGGGTGCTTTTAATGATTGGGTGAAGGGTTCTTATCTGGCAGAGCCGAATAATCGGCGTGTTGTTGACGTTGCCCACCTTATGATGACGGGTGCGGCATTTTTATATCGGTTGCACAATTTGAAACTGCAAGGGTTGTCAATATCGGCGCGGTTTTTTTCCCTAGGTTTCACCTAGTACACGAGAGCGGAAGTTTCCGTACCCTCCGCCAACGGCTAAAGCCGTTGTCTAAAAGCGAAAAAGGCTAAAGCCGACTAACCCTCTTTTGCAGTTTCGTAGGGTGGGTAAGCGGGCGGCACTATCTCAAACACCGTCTCGAATCTTACCGCCCGCTTGCCCACCTTGCCCACCATCCTCGAAATGAAAAAAGGTAACACGTTTAAACCCTTTCTATTTTTTCCCTAGGTTGCACCTAGGGCTATTCACATTCAACCCCTTCGGGGTTTTAAATTTAAACCCTTTCTATTTTTTCCCTAGGTTGCACCTAGGGCTATTCACATTCAACCCCTTCGGGGTTTTAAAAAGTGATTTGAGTATGCTTTCTGGTACATTCATTTTTTGGAGTTACCTTTCCTCTTGCTCCTTTCCCCTTTCCCCTATTACCCAATACTCAGCACCATTTTCCCTCTCGTATTCCCCGCCTCTATCAATTGGTGCATTTCAGCAACGTGTGTCAACGGCAACACTCGGCTGACTGTCGGGCGCAATTTGTTGTCCCTAACCATTAAAGTGGCTTCTTCCAGCATTTTCCGTTGTGCTACCCGCGCCTCGTGCATCCCTTGAAGCATCGGCGTGAGCATTAATTCATAAATCAGGCTAAGATTGCGTAGCTTTGCCGTTTTAATGGTATTGCTATCGCAGGTGGATTCCAACAGGGTGACAATTTTGCCATAAATGCGGGTGCAAGAGATGGAGCAACAAAAGGTGTCTCCGCCCACCGTATCAAGAACCACATCAACACCGGCACCGTCTGTCCAATCCAGCACCGCTTGGACAAAATCCGTTTCGGTGTAATTAATACAACACTCTGCCCCCAACGATTGGGCAAAATCCGCTTTTTCTTGATTACCCACCGTCACGGCAATACGCGCCCCGATGCTTTTTGCCAATTGTACCGCCACATGTCCAACACCCCCCGTGCCGGCATGAATTAAAACAGTTTGATTCGCTTGCAATTGGGCCCGATCAACCAAGGATTCCCACGCGGTAATCCAGGCCAACGGTAAGGCCGCCGCTTCTACCATTGACAGATTTTTGGGTTTTAGGGCAGCGTAGTCTTGGTGAAGGGTGGTATATTCGGCATAATTGCCTGGTTCCGCCGTGCCAATGCCACCGTTAAAAAAGTAAACGTCATCACCAACTTTAAAACGAGTCACAGCCTCGCCTATCGCATCAACAACCCCGGCACCATCACAACCCAGGATGATGGGTAATTTGTTGGGCGCAACCCCACCTCGGCTTCGCATTTTCGCATCCACCGGAT
>QNER01000942.1 GCA_003646175.1 Candidatus Parabeggiatoa sp. nov. 1 | reverse complement strand
TCTGTGTCACTCTGTGAGTTTTTTTACACCATGATTAAAAATTCTATTCAACCAAACACTTTAGTTGAACTACTCCGTCTTCGGGCGCAAAATCAACCTAACAAAGTGGCTTACACTTTTCTCAAAGATGGCGAAACTGAGGAAGCCAGCCTTACTTACGCACAATTAGAACAACGTGCACGAATGATTGCCGCAAAGCTCCAGAATTTATGCGCCACTGGGGAACGTGCTTTGTTACTTTACCCGCCCGGGCTAGACTATATCGCTGCTTTCTTCGGCTGCCTATACGCAGGTATCGTCGCGGTGCCCACTTATCCGCCACGACGCAATCGTCATGATCCTCGGATTCAAGCGATTGCGGCCGACGCACAGGCCAGAGTGGTACTGAGTACCACCGAGATTTTCTCTGACATGGCGAAGCGACTGACTCAGGCACCAGAATTGGAAAACCTGCGTTGGCTCACTACTGACAATCTTGACGAGGAACTCGCTGAAGGTTGGCAAACCCCAGACATACACAGTGACACGCTGGCTTTTCTCCAGTATACATCAGGTTCTACCGGTACGCCCAAAGGTGTGATAGTGAGTCATGGTAATTTGCTGCACAATGAGGAAATGATTAAGCAGGGATTTGGGCATACTGAAAACACGGTTGTTGTCGGATGGTTGCCATTATTCCATGACATGGGATTGATTGGCAACGTGTTGCAGCCTTTATATATTGGTATCTCCTGTATTATCATGTCCCCGGTGGCTTTTTTACAAAAGCCTTACCGTTGGTTACAGACCATTTCACGCTATCAAGCAACGACCAGCGGTGGCCCAAATTTTGCTTATGACTTGTGTGTTCAGAAGATTACGTCCGAGCAAATCGCCCAACTTGAACTAAGCAGTTGGGAGGTTGCTTTCAGCGGTGCGGAACCTGTCCGTGCTGAAACGCTAGACAGATTTTCAGCGACTTTCAAAGCGTGTGGCTTTGTACGCGAGGCATTTTACCCCTGTTACGGCATGGCGGAGACGACATTGTTCATTTCTGGCGGCTTGAAAACCGCTCCCCCAGTGGTTTATGAAGTTGAAAAAGCCGATCTTGAACAACATCGTATAATAATAGTCGCACAGGATGGAAAAAGTACGCAAAAAATTGTGGGCTGTGGTAAAACATGGTTGGATCAGAAAATTATGATTGTTGATCCAGAATCCGGTATTCCATGTTCAGATCAGCAAGTTGGCGAAATTTGGGTGTCAGGCGAAAATGTGGCGCAAGGCTATTGGAACCGGCCCGAAGAAACTGAACAAACTTTCCAAGCCTATTTGGCAGATACTGGTGAGGGGCCATTTCTACGCACTGGTGATTTAGGTTTTTTGCAAAACGGCGAATTGTTTGTCACCGGCCGCCTCAAAGACCTTATCATCATTCGAGGCCGGAACTATTATCCCCAAGATATTGAATTGACTGTCGAAAAAAGTCATCAGGCACTGAATGCGGATAGCGGTGCCGTATTTTCGGTGGTGAGAGAAAGCGAAGAGCGGTTAGTTGTAGCTCAAGAGGTACAACGGACTTATTTGCGGAATTTAGCGAGCAATGACGTTATTGATGCCATTCGTCAAGCCGTGTTTGAGCAACACGAGCTTGGTGTTGATGCGATATTATTGCTCAAAACCGGCAGTATTCCAAAAACATCCAGCGGCAAGATTCAGCGTCGTGCTTGTCGAGAGCAGTTTTTGGTCGGCAATTTGAATATTGTGGGAGAATGGCAATCGGAGTCAGCCAACAGCGAATCATCGTCTGCTATCCAACAGAAAGTCACAAACTATGTTGCACCCCGCAACCCCACTGAAGAAAAACTAGCCAACCTTTGGGCTGAGGTTATCGGATTAGAACACGTAGGCATTTATGATAATTTTTTTGAATTAGGGGGCTATTCGTTACTCGCCACCCAACTGATTTCTCAAATAGCCGATGCCTTCTCGGTAGAAATCTCTTTACGCCACCTGTTTGAGTCACCCACTGTGGCGGACCTGGCCGCTCATATTGATGCCATGCGATCTGAAAAACCCGCGGTGGGAGAGAAAGGCCTATTGGTTTCACTACCTACCATCGTATCCGCACCCGAACAGCGTTATCAGCCCTTTCCTATGACAGATATCCAACAAGCATACTGGATGGGTCGTGTTGGAACATTTGAATTGGGCAATGTCGCCACTCATATCTATTTTGAATTGGACTGTCCTGGATTAGACTTGGAACGCTTGCAGAATGCTTGGCAAAGCTTAATTGAACGTCATGAGATGCTACGAATGCTTGTATTACCAACAGGCCAGCAACAAGTCCTTGAACAAGTTCCCCCCTATCAGATAACACTTGTGGATTTACACAAGCAAACATCTGACGTTGTCACTACGCAAGTAGAAACTATTCGGCAACAGATGTCCCATCAAGTGCTGCCTGCTGAACAGTGGCCTTTGTTTGACATTCGCGCCACGCGCTTAGACGAACAACGCACTCGACTTCACCTCAGCTTTGATGCCCTGATTGCGGATGCTTGGAGTTTGCGCTGCTTGGTCAAAGAATGGTTGCAACTTTACCAGAATCCTGAGCTGATATTGACACCGCTGACTCTGTCATTTCGGGATTACGTCCTCACAGAACAAGCGTGGCAAGAGACACAATGGTACCAACGTTCCAAAGAATATTGGTTCCACCGCCTAGACACTCTGCCCCCAGCCCCAGAACTGCCCCTAGCTCAAAACCCCGCTACCATCACACAACCTTGGTTTAAACGTCGTAGTGCCCAACTTGAGCCAGACAGTTGGCAACAGTTGAAACAACAAGCGACGCAAGCGGGACTCACGCCTTCTGGTGTACTGCTCGCGGCTTTTGCTGACATTCTAACCTTATGGAGTAAGCAGCCACGGTTCACTATCAATTTAACGCTATTTAATAGGCCACCTATTCATCCACAACTTAATGAGATTATTGGAGATTTTACGTTATTACTGCTATTAGCGGTGGATAACACGACTCCTGCTACTTTTACGTCTAGGGCGAGACGTTTACAACAACAGTTGTGGCAAGATTTAGATCATCGCTATTTCAGTGGCGTGCAGGTTCTGCGGGAACTGGCTCGTCGGCAAGGTGATACCCACAGTATGCCCATCGTCTTTACCAGTACGCTTGGCCAAGATTATTCTGCATTATTCACGCCGATCGGAGAAGTGGTCTACGGTATTACTCAAACTCCCCAAGTTTGGTTGGATCATCAAGTGTTTGAACAAGAGGGGGCCTTGGTTTTCAATTGGGATGCGGTAGAAGAATTGTTTCCTGAAGGGCTTCTGGACGATATGTTTGCAGCCTACTGCGGTTTTCTGCGGCAATTAGCCACCTCGAAGGCGGCTTGGCAGGCAACCACCACCCAATCCTTAATACCCCCGACCCAGCTATCGCAGCGGGTTGCTGTCAATGCAACCGACGCACCGATTTCTGAGGAGATGCTACACACTTTGTTCACCGCCCAGCTTCAAACACGAGGGCATGAGTATGCCGTCATTTCACCGCTGCGCACTTTAACCTATTTAGAATTATCGCAATTCGCCAATCAGGTAGGCAGAAAGTTGCAACAATTGGGGGCGACTCCCAACACCTTGATCGCTATTATGATGGAGAAAGGTTGGGAACAAGTCGTTGCAGTATTTGGCGTGTTGATGTCGGGTGCCGCTTATTTGCCCATTGATCCAGAGTTGCCCAAGGAACGCCAATGGTATCTCCTTGAACAAGGGGAAGTGAAACTGGTTTTAACAAAATCTCACTTTAATCAAAACTTAGT
>QNER01000941.1 GCA_003646175.1 Candidatus Parabeggiatoa sp. nov. 1 | reverse complement strand
TGAGAATGCTCCTGGCCGTTAAATGAAATGCGAAAGCCGTTGTTGGGTATTCGTGATTTGAGAATGCTCCTGGCCGTTAAATGAAATGCGAAAGCCGTTGTTGGGTATTCGTGATTTGAGAATACCCATGGCCGTTAAATGAAATGCGAAGGGCATGGTTTTTATTCGTGATTTGAGAATATTCATAGCCGTTAAATGAAAGTTGCCTTTTTGGACTCATTTTGAAGCGTTGTGCGTAACATCAGTTATTTAAAAAAACTTATTCATTTATTCGCTATTCGCCATTGGCTATTCGCCATTGGCTAAGTAATAAACATCACCAAATTTATAGCGAAGCTGTTACCCCCCAACAAATCCATTACCCATTTCAACATTGTCTTGACCATTACAGTTGTTTCGAGAATTGGGTATGAATGTTTGAATGGTTGCACAATTGGCGAAAGGCTGGGTTTTCAAGTGCGCGCTGTTCAGTCTGACAATTGATGATACCGTGACACATATTGCTTGGCACTGTGATGCCAACTAAAATCACGGCTCATACCGTTGATTTGTAACATGCGCCAAGTCGTTTTATCACGGAAAGTTCGCAAGGCACGTTGCACACAAGACAGTAATTCCTCTGAGTTTTCCTCTTCAAATACAAAACCGGTGGCTATTTTATTTTGGATATTGTCATAAGTCGCGTCTACCACCGTGTCTGCTAACCCCCCGGTATGCCGCACTATCGGTATAGTCCCATAACACATGCTGTACATTTGATTTAAACCACAGGGTTCAAATTTGGATGGCATCAAAAATATATTAGCACCCGCTTCAATTTGATGAGCTAACTCTTCATCGTAACCAATGGTGACACTGATGTGTGTGGGGTTCTGTTCTGCTAACTGTTGTAAGCGTTTTTCTAAATCGCCATCGCCACTACCAAGCACAGCCAGTTGTGCGCCAGTTTTGATAATGGTTGGGATGATGGGCAATAATAAATCTATGCCTTTTTGTTCAGTCAGGCGAGAAATCATGCCAAGGAGTGGGGCTTGCTTTGCCGGGGGCAGCCGAAGCTTGGTACGCAAGGCTTGAGTATTGCGGACTTTGACTTGCAAGTTCTTTATGTGGTAATTGCGGCTCAAATAAGGATCTGTCTCTGGATCCCAAGCTGCTGTATCAATCCCATTTAATATGCCAGTCAATTGGTTTTGGCGTTCTCTCAACAACCCGTCTAAGCCACTTCCATAAGTTGGTGTTTGAATATCTTTGGCATAACTTGGGCTAACTGTTGTTATCCAATCAGCATAATATAACCCTGCTTTTAGAAATGACACTTGTCCGTGATATTCCAATCCAAACATACTAAAACTTTCGGGTGGCAAATCAAGTAATTCCTTCACTTCTGGGTTAAAAATACCTTGATAAGCCATATTATGGACGCTCATCACTGTCCGAGCGTGGGGGTTAGAATTAAAGGCTAAAAATGCCGGCACCAAACCGGTTTGCCAATCATTGCAATGGATAATATGCGGTTTAAACAATAAGCTGTGATTACCAAATAAAGCAGCCACTTTGGATAGGATTCCAAAGCGCAATGCATTGTCTGGCCAATCTTTCCCCGCATTATCTTGATAGGGCCCACCGTCGCGTTCATATAAACTCGGACATTCAATGACATAAACCGGGGTAATTCCGCCGGGCATAGTCCCTGCTAACACGCGGATAGGTTCTTGCAAAGACTCCAATCTGATTTCTTCATGCACTTCAATCAGCGAAAGTTGTTCAAGCACAGCAGGATAGCCGGGCAATAATAAACGGACATCAACGCCTAATTGTCGCAAAGCATTAGGTAAGGCATAACTCACGTCAGCTAGGCCGCCAGTTTTAACCAATGGATAAACTTCAGAAGTCACAAAAAGTACACGTATATTTGAGCTGTTCATGAGATTATTTATGCGAATTAAGGGTTGAAAAAAATCATTGAAAATCAAGCTATTAAAATAAGGTACTTTGGGGATTATGGTGTCTGGTATTTTATAAAGGGTTGTTTTTATTTAGGCATAAGAGTTTTAACTCTTAATTCGCATTATTTATTGATAAAATTTAATTTAATTATTGTAACATGTTACTGACAATTCATAATTCAAACCGTGGTCAGAGAAATTAAATAACCCAAGTAAAAACAACAAAGGCTTGGTATAAACAAGGATTGATGTCCAAACAGATACTATCCCGGGGAAGGGATAGCATCTGTAACATCACTACATGTTTAGGACTACCCGGAAAAATAACTTATAACCAACCATATCAATCATTACAACTTGATTTCTGTCCCAGATTTTCAAAGGTGGGGGGGATTTGAGTTTGAAGACAGATTGCGGGGAGTCTGCCGGGCTTGTTGTGTTAAGCTATTGATATATAAATGATTTATCAATTGAGTCTAAACTTAAAATTTCATTATAAACAATAAGTTAGTCATTAAATCCGACAGACTGCTAGAAAGTCCATTTTTCTTATTAGATACTAAAAAGTGCCCTCATTTCAACCTGTTGATTTGTGTTTCGTTCATTACACAATCAATTCCCGAAACACCTAAATTAAGGTGGACTTGCCTGACAGTTCAGGACGATTTTTATCGCTATCCAGAAAAAACCAGAAGAAAAAGGCTCATTACCAATGACCATTGCTGCCAGAAAAATTGGGTTTCGTACATAAACTTAATTCAGGAGGTATTAAATGACAGTTGATATAGTTCGTGATGCACTACTGTGGTGTTTTATAATCAATATGGGATTATTGCTGTGGTGGGTTATGTTTTTCACTTTAGCCCATGATTGGATGTATCGATTTCATGGAAAATGGTTTAAATTATCGGTAGCTCACTTTGATGCCATTCATTACGCAGGTATGGCATTCTTTAAAATATGTATATTCTTGTTCAATATTGTTCCTTATGTGGCGTTACTTATTGTTGGGTGAAATTATTCCCACCTTTGTGCTTTTTTGGCAATGTACCCTGATTTATGTCATTGTAAGCGCTTGTAAAAAAAAGCCCCAAGACTATGAAGCCTTGAGGCTTTTTTTTTGCTAACAAATTGATTTATTATGTATTTAGGATTGGGACATATTTCTATTTTCCCGCTGCCTGTTAATGGGCAATGAGTTTTGATTTCGCACTTCGTTTTTGAAAAAGGTGAAAATGAAATAAGAGGTGATGGTTCATTTCAATCAGCTTTGGAGAAAAACCTCTGTCCTAAAAAAATAAATCCGTTAAATCCGGAAAGAAGTTGTACTTTCAGTATAAATTGAGCTTGATAAAATATACATAATATATTGATTTAATAGATAATTTATTCAGTAGTTGCCTGGGGATGTTTGTTCGCCTATAAGTACAACGGATTGACGGATTTAACGGATTTTGATAGGCATCGCTCAAGGGTTGTGCGTTCCTAGAAATAAGGCAATTCCAAAAAATTAATATACCAATGAAACACTATGTCCAATTTTCAATTTCACTGTGTGTGACTCTGTGTGACTTTGTGCCTTCTGTTTGTATAAGATGAGCTTAAAAACCATCAGGTTGATTTGACAGGCGCATTTCATGGCACAATCACATATATGATGTATTATCAGTTATTTACATTGATTATGTTCTTAAAAAAGAATTCGCTATTTACAATGACGTTGGAATGATTTTCAATCTATTACCTGTTACCTATTGCCTATTACCTATTAACGCCAACTAGTACAGCAAACACTAAGTTCGTATAACATTAGAGTTGTCCGGAAATAAGCCTGACGCTGCTTTGCCCCTTTCTGGGGCTGACATACTAGCCTAGGGCAACGCCCTAGGATATCATT
>QNER01000940.1 GCA_003646175.1 Candidatus Parabeggiatoa sp. nov. 1 | reverse complement strand
GGGAATTGGGAATTGGGAATTGGGAACTTACTTAATTTACTGATGTTACGCAAACCAAGATTCTTGGCTCATCTCTACAAAGTCATGCCGAACTCAAAAATCAATCAATGAATGACAAACATAATCAATGAATGACAAACATTAGGGATGAGCCGTAGGGTGGGTAAGTGGGCACAATAATCTTAGAAGGTACCCCGATCTGATTGCCCACTTGCCCACCATCCGAGTGTTTGCTCTTTGAAGCTTTCTGCGTAACATCAGTCCGTAGGGTGGGTAAGTGGGCACAATAATCTTAGAGGGTACCCCGATCTGATTGCCCACTTGCCCACCATCCGAGTGTTTGCTCTTTGAAGCTTTCCGCGTAACATCAGTCCGTAGGGTGGGTAAGTGGGCACAATAATCTTAGAAGGTACCCCGATCTGATTGCCCACTTGCCCACCATCCGAGTGTTTGCTCTTTGAAGCTTTCTGCGTAACATCAGTTAATTTAGTACTTTGGATTTGAAGTATCAACGGATTTTCAGAGTCAAAGGTGGGGGTGGTGTTTAACCATGATGATTTACTGTGAAAATACTCACAATATCTAGTACAGCGGATTTGGGGTTTAAACGGATTTTCGGATTTGGGGTGGGGGCAGGATTTAACCATGGTGGTTTGTTTTTATTCGTTTATTTCTGGGCGAGAAGCACTAAACCCTCTTTTTTATCAATCACTCATGTGACGCACAACGCTAGCTCGAGAGTCCAGAAGGGCAACCATAAAGGATTGTCCCTACATTTCATTATATATTATAGGGAAAATCCCTCGCGGTTGTCCTTTCATTTTAACGGCCAGGCATATTTCTCAAATCACGAATAACGAACGGCCGCCTTCGCATTTCAGTTAACGGCCAGGCATATTTCTCAAATCACGAATAACGAACGGCCGCCTTCGCATTTCAGTTAACGGCCAGGCATAATCTCAAATCGCGAATAGCAAACAACGGCTTTCAATGTGATGGAGTCCAAACTTTAGTTTGGTAAGACAGACTCCTAGGGCGCTGCCCTAGACTTTAATAAAGCGCCCAGAAAGGGCTGAGTAGTTACAAAATTTATAGAACGGACATTCCCCAACATTTTGCCATGGTGGCAAAAATCGTTTTCAGTACGATTGTGGTTAGCCCAAAAACTCGCCCTGGGATAAATCCCAAGTACCATGTCAACTTGGTTTTGACGGCTAAGATGAAGAGTCCAAACTTTAGCTTGGGCGGTTCCAAGATAAATCTTGGACTCCTTGTACCCGTCAATAGAACATTGACAGAGTACTAGGTACTACTCAAAATACGGATTTTTTGACAGTCTCCTTTAGGAGACGGAAGCGTATAGCCATGAGGTTGAGTGATAATGGCAGATGGCAATTTAATAACGGGTACTTGATTAAAAGTTTTCCGCAGCCATGAGCTCAACCTCATGGCTGATAGCTCAAGTACCCTAAAGGACGCGAGTTCGACTCTAACAATATCAATGACTTATAAAACTTACTCTAGCTCAATATGTTACAAAACAATAATGAATCAATAAGTTATAAAACAATCCATTTGATAAGAAAATATCGCTGTAGCCTTTTTTCTTTCTTTAGGCTCGTTGAAAATTCAATTATAAAGTTAACAACTTAACTATTTAGGCGGCACACTCATGTTTGCTACAGCGAAAATCCATGTAAACCCTTTCAACTGTAATTGTCGCTTCAATGGGGAATCAGCTTAATGTCCAAACGGCAATTCACAGCGTTAGCATACTTGATCACAGCCGCTATAGACGGGAAATGTTTATTACCGCTGCCGCTTGATTCCAACTGAGCCACCGCCGGCGTTTTGGCAGCCATACGTTCCGCTACCTCTGCTTGAGTTAAGCCGGCACGATGGCGAGCTTGAAGTAGCTCATCAAATAACGCGAATTCCATTTCTAACGCATCATATTCAGCCTTGACAGACGGATTTTGCAACATCTGTTTGATCATTTCGTTATGCGTCATCATTGGCTTTCACCTCCTGCATTCTACGCAGCGCAACCTCAAGTTCTCTCAAAGGGGGGTTCTTTGATTTCTTAACATAGGTATGTAAAATCACAATCTTGTTACCTACCAAAGTACAATATAAAATCTGAGTTCCTTCTTCCGATTTGAGGTGCAAATCAAATAAACCATCGCTTCTGGCGCGAAAGTGTGGCATTCCAATAATATCCCCGTAAATCATCATCCGCTGTGTCAAGTGGATATACCGCGCTTGAAACCCAACAGAAAATTTCATAATTTCTTGCTGCAAAGCTTCGTTGTAGTAACTCATTTGCCATTCCATTTTTTTGATACTCAATACTACTAGCTTCGGGAATTTCTACATGATTCCTGAAGCCATAAGTTATAGTTTTTCGCCACGCCCTATCGCATAATAAGTAAAGCCCTGCTGCCGCATTCTTTGTGGTTCGTACAGATTACGTCCATCAAAAATCACCGGTTGCTTCAGGCAAGCTTTAATAAGTTCAAAGTCAGGGCTACGAAAAACTTTCCATTCGGTGACGATGACTAACGCATCCGCATCTTTCAGGGTAGTTTCGGGCGTATCACAAAGTTGTAAATCAGGACGCTCGCCATAAATACGCTGTGCTTCAGACAGAGCTTCTGGATCATAAGCCTGCACCAAAGCACCCTGTGCCCATAACGCTTCCATTAATTTGCGGCTGGGTGCCTCGCGCATATCATCAGTATTCGGTTTGAAGGCTAAACCCCACAACGCAAAACGGCGATTTTGTAGATTACCTTGGAAATGCTTTTGAATTTTTTGGAATAATACCTGTTTCTGCCGCTGATTAACGGCTTCAACGGCTGGTAATATTTGGGCATCGATTCCAACTTGTTGAGCTGTGCGTATTAAAGCCGGTACATCTTTGGGCATGCAACTTCCCCCATAACCACAACCGGGATAGATAAAATGAAACCCAATGCGCGGATCCGAACCCATACCAAGACGCACTTGTTCAATATCAGCCCCAACCTGTTCAGCAATCTGCGCCATTTCATTCATAAAACTGATTTTAGTCGCCAATATGGCATTAGCGGCATATTTGGTTAACTCCGCCGAGCGAATATCCATGATCAGGAGCCTATCCCGATTGCGGTTAAACGGTGCGTAAAGTTCACGCATTAACGCCGTTGCATGGGGTTTATCTGTGCCGACGACAATTCGATCCGGTTTCATAAAGTCATCAACAGCGGCCCCTTCTTTTAAAAACTCTGGATTAGAGACAACATCAAAATCGCACGTTACCCCACGCGCATCAAGGGCAGCTTGCACCGTGTCCCGCACTTTGTCCGCCGTGCCGACGGGCACGGTGGATTTATCCATAACCAGCTTGTAGTCCGTCATGTATTTACCAATGCTATCAGCGACTTGCCGTACATACTGAAGATCCGCCGAGCCATCTTCATCAGGCGGTGTGCCCACAGCAATGCACTGAATTTCGCCGTGTGCAACAGCCTTGGCGATATCGGTCGTAAATTGCAAACGACCAGCTGCAAAGTTGGTTTTTAAAAGCGACTCTAAACCGGGTTCGTGAATAGGGACTTTGCCTTGTTGTAACCGGGCAACTTTCTTTTCATCAACATCGACACATAAAACATGGTTGCCCACATCAGCGAGACAGGTGCCGGTGACTAACCCAACGTAGCCTGATCCAAAAATGGTAATATGCATATTGTTTTTTGCCTACATTCTTATAGAGTGTCTAAACGAAAAAACCTTATCGATAGTGTAATTTCGACTTCTCGGTTGAAGTTTTTCTATCGATTTCCAGAAAAATAATTAGGCAGCCAACAGCT
>QNER01000939.1 GCA_003646175.1 Candidatus Parabeggiatoa sp. nov. 1 | reverse complement strand
CTCTGCGTATAAATCCACCGGTACTGGCCCCATCGGCCAAGCATAGTAATTTAAACCCGTGACACTACGTCCAATTTGTCTATAATGTTCAAAATCCAGGAAATACATCAACTTAAATAATTTTACCTTGCCACACTTTTGGGTATTTTGAGCAAAATAAACCATCACATTAATGAGCTTTTCACGTTGATGGTTTATTAGCAAGCCGTGATTGTTGTGTTTAAGCATGTTATTGATCTCGAAGCTTGGTGTTTAGATGGATACTGTTCCTAAAAATGAGATTGGTATCTAGGAGTCGTTCTTCCGTGGTTAAAAATGACCCCCTTACCAAGGATTCGTCAAAAATATTCATTTGTTCATGTGTAAAATCATTTAGCATCCCAAACATCACTTTTAGAGTCATCAGTCTGCCAATACGCCCTCTAAGTTGTTCATCGGGAATGGGCATCAGTTGCTCAGGCGACAGATGGGCCATTTCTTCCGTGATGTAATTAAGTCATTCTTCTTGATGACATTTTTGAAGATAAATGCCTTCTTGATCAGTGGCAATTTCTCTTTCAATAAGCGGTTTAAGTCGAAGAAGATAAAGTTCTTGTTTAGATATGAGAGTGTCTGTTTTTGATTTCATCGTATTTTTGTCTTCTCATGGTGTAAAAAAGATTACTTAGTGTTTGAGGAAACTCATTTTTTGCCTTTCAATCGTTGCCACACGGAACTTCCGAGTATTGCTTACTCGGAAGTTTGGGACAGAACATTTGTAGTTTAACAAAATGATCAGGATAAAGGAATTGATGAAAATGGGGCCTTTGTAAACAATGCCCTTGCTATAGCTTGGTTGAGGTTGGGTTGCCTGTCGATTGCGGGCAAATTATTGCTGGTATTTAAAACCAATCACTTATTGCGACTTGTTGTGATCAGTTTCAGCCTCACCCTGGCCCCATGATGACAGGGAGGTTTGGGTAAGGGGAAAGGGAATTGTGCTAATTTATCGGGCCTTGAGAGATAAATGGTGGGTGTCACGAAGTTCTACCCACCCTACTGTCTAAATTAATCTCCCGTCCCGTATCTTGATCTCTATCTAAATCTAATGACACACCGACGAGCGGTGATTGTTGAAAAAATTCGACTAAAGTGTTTTTAGGTTTTAGCAATTGTCGATAACTGGCAATGGAAAGCACAACTGCTTTAGCTTTTCCTTGATAATTAATCAGTTGTGCACCCTGTTTTTCAGCCGCTTCGATAAGAAAACCTAAATGGCTATTTGCCTCTTGTAATTGCCAAATGTGACTCATATTATCCTCCTAGCTTCCAAAGAACACGGGCGCGTTTGTTTGTGAGTGTAATTAAAATGCTGAACATTGCAATAAAATTGACACATATGCGATTACTTGTGCAATATTTTAATTGTACAACAAAACTTTGGCATCGTGGTAAATTTTGCTATCTATTTAACAAATGATCCTTTGTTTCTAGGCATGACGTTTTCAATTACACACCTTTCTTTGATTAACGCATTTTTTACCGTGTCATGGCAAACATCTTCGGCATTTTTAATCTTCCCCAAAAACCACATTCGCATTGAGTTCTCTAGCTTGGGCGAATTTGGCTTTGGCTTGCTCGGTTTGGCCTTGCTTACTTGATCATCGAGTTTATTTTACTATTAACTGTTCAGCGAGTTCTATTAAAGTAAGTACAACGAATTACGCGGATAAACGAATTTAGTACAACGAATTACGCGGATTAACGAATTTAGGGTTGTCCCTACAAACCGAAAGTGGTACTGATTTTTGGTGGGTTGCATTGCACAAAGATCGAGGAAAATCCAATGCGATACCGCTTAGTGATCCCGCCCTATCTGTCATTCCGTACTGATGTAACTCATTGATTTTCAATACATCCACTGGTTTGTAGGGACAACTGATAACTGAACCGGTGAACTGAATGTATGAAATTGCTCAAGAAATCGAAATCAGAATACGCAATACTAACCCGTGGTGGCAGAATATCCAGATGTTACCATTGCCTCCTTTAAAACGGTGGGCTTTTGATATCGCATTAAAGCGACTAAAAGCTGGAATGACACCTGCTGTTGCGTTGCGTGGGCCTCGTCAAGTGGGAAAAACGACGTTGACACAACAGATTATCCAATATTTACTGGATGAAGGTGTACCTCCTCATCAGATTCTGCGGGTGCAATTTGAAGATTTACCCACTTTTTCGGCCCAACAAGAAGTTATTTTAGATATTGCTTACTGGTTTGAGCATTATGTTTTAGGCAAAAACTTTCATCTCAAAGCCCATGAAGGACAATCAATCTATATTTTTTTGGATGAATTGCAAAATGTCCCCTATTGGTCGTCGCAACTTAAATATCTGGTTGATAATAACCCAGTTCGCGTGATGATTACCGGCAGTTCCGCGTTACAGATTGAAATAGGACAAGATAGTTTAGCAGGGCGCTTGAGTACGATAGAAATGGGCCCGTTATTTTTACGGGAAATTGCGGCGTTACGTGATTTCGGTGAGATTCCCGCTTTGTTGCCTGTCAATGGGTTATCCCGATTAAAAGCGCAAAGCTTTTGGCAAGAATTACGGGAATTTGGTCTACAACATCAAGCGCTACGACACGCTGCTTTTGCGGCATTTTCGGAACGCGGTGCTTATCCCATTGCCCATCTGTACGCCGATGTACCTTGGGAGGAAATGGCGGTTCAATTGAATGAAACCATTATCCGCCGTGTTATTCAACATGATTTACGAATAAGCGTTGGAGAAAAAGGACTGCAACGCGATGAAAAGTTATTAGTAGAGGTTTTTCGTTTCAGTTGCCGTTATATGGGACAGACACCAAAACAGAAGTTTTATCTTGAGGAAATCAAACGGGCTATGGGTACCCATATAGATTGGCAACGTATTTTAACTTATTTACATTTTTTAGAAAGTTCGCTGTTGCTGAGCTTGATTAAACCACTAGAAATCAGGTTGAAACGGTTGAAACGTCCGCTGGGCCTGGATAAGTTATGTATATGTGATCATGCATTACGAGCCAGTTGGTTACAAGAAGTGATTCCACTGACTGAAACAGAATTGTCTACTAATCCGCATCTGTCGGTGTTAGCCGGACATATTGCCGAAAGTATTGTCGGTTATTTTATGAGTTCTTTGTTATTTGTCGGGGTTACCCATTTTCCAGAAAGGGCTAAAGAGCCAGAAGTGGATTTTATTTTAACCGTGGGTGATCAACGTATTCCTATAGAAGTGAAGTATCGAAAAAAAATTGAGGCTGCTGACCTACGTGGATTAATTCATTTTATTGAACGTCCGGTTTATGACACACCGTTTGGCTTACTGATTACTCAAACAGAATCAGTCACAATCCATGATCCACGTATTGTACAAATGCCATTATCAACGTTTTTACTAATGCGCTAATCAGTTATCAGTTATCAGTTATCAGTTATCAGTTATCATTGCTTTCTAGGGGCGTTGCCCCTGGCTTTAATAATACATACCGAAGGGGCTAATAGAGGTTAACAAGGAAAGCCCCAACGGGGCGAGATTAATATAGCCAGGGGCAACGCCCCTGGCTTTGGGTTCGTAATGACAAAAGTGCAAATTATGCCCGTGCTGAGTATAAGCAAGGATAAAGACAATAACTACAAGGATTCGTTATAAAAACGGATAAAAACAATAACTACAAGGATTCGTTATAAAAACGGATAAAGCAATAGCGACAATAATTATATATAAGAAAGGATTCTGCTTCCAACGCTGAACTAAAAGCAGAAATTTGTAATCCCTTTTTATATACAATCCTTGTAGGCACGCTTTTAATCCCTTTTTATATACAATCCTTGTAGGT
>QNER01000938.1 GCA_003646175.1 Candidatus Parabeggiatoa sp. nov. 1 | reverse complement strand
GGGCATGAATATCGTCCACCGACTGAGGCTGAATGGGAATATGCGGCCCGTGCTGGGACGGATACGGATTATTGGTGGGGCAATGACATTGGTAAAAAGCGTGCGAATTATTGGGAAAGCAATAGTAAATTCGGTGGTCAAAGAACGTCCCCGGTGGATTCTTTTGCGCCCAATCCGTTTGGGTTGTATGACACTGTGGGCAATCTCTGGGAGTGGACTTGTTCCATGCATGAGGAAGGGTATCAAGGTGCTGAGGAATATTGTTCCGGTAAAAATGAGCCAGGTCGTCGTGTGGTTCGGGGCGGTTCGTTTTTCTGCGGCCCGACGTGGGCGCGTGTGTCGTACCGCGGTGTCGATCGGTGGCACGCTCGGAGCAGGAACGATGGGGTTGGCATTCGCGTTGTCAGAACGTGAGAAGGAAAATTTTAAACACAGAGGGCACAGAGTTACACGGAGTTACACAGAGTTAAAGTTCGTAGCCACCCAACGTCTTTTTGTTGCCAGCCCAAAAATATGTCTAAGTACAGCGGATTGGCGGATTGAACGGATTCGTAGCCACCCAACGTCTTTTTGTTGCCCACCAAAATATGTCACTATCCGTCAATCCGTTGTACTCAATCCGTTGTACATAACTTTGGAGAACCACCATGCTTGAAACGGCCCTCGCAATCTGGGAAACTGCCACCAAATTTCACGATGCCTATAAGCGCGTGAATACGATTATTTTTGGTGATAAACAGGAGGCGTATTTACAACAAATCGCCACCGATATGACAGATTTAAAAGTGCATATCGAGAAATTATCCGACACGCTATTATATGCCGTTAATTTGGACGGTATCCGAGCGGCTCAACAACAACAGCACGGTTATATCAATGACTTACGTGAAATACGCCAACTGTTAGAGCCGCTGCAACAGGCACTCGATCAACCGCTGTTATCGTCAGCGATAATGACTGCGCCGCACCAGTTGGAATCCAAACCACCGCGTCAAGTGTTGACATATATTTCCCCGTTGGAATATGTGACGATTCCCCATCTCGACGATTTTGAGAACTGGGTGCCGGCGTTATTTGAAGAGAATGGTGAATACTTTGTCGGTTGGCAATTGCAAGCGCGTTTATCTCGGCAGTTTGGCTGCGAATATCAGGCGCAGTGGCTGCCAAATCAGAATAAGTTACCGCCTGAACAACGGGGGGAAGGGCGTATTATTATTGAGAACGGCAAAATTCAAGATATTTTTGAACAAGAACGAAAACGGCAAGCCGCACTTGCCAAACAAAAGGCTTTGGCTGAACAAAAAGCCAAAAAGCTTCAAGAAGAACGAAAGCAACAAGCCGAAAAGGAACTACTCCGAAAGGAACAAGAGGCAGAAGTTCAACGTCAAGCTAAAGCAGAACGACTCCGAAAGGAACAAGAGGCAGAAGTTCAACGTCAAGCTGAAGCCGAACGACTCCGAAAGGAACAAGAGGCAAAAGCTCAACGTCAAGCTGAAGCAGAACGACTCCGAAAGGAACAAGAGGCAAAAGCTCAACGTCCAAGTAGTGAACAGACGAAACCAAGTAAAACAAACCGCTATATTGATAATGGCGATGGTACTGTCACAGATAACCGAACTGGGCTTATCTGGCTGAAAAATGCCAGTTGTTTTGGTAAGCATAATTGGGAAATGGCTATGCAAAGTGCGGCTAAGCTGGCTGATGGACAATGCGGACTCAGTGATGGTTCAAAAGCGGGTGATTGGCGTTTACCTATTCTTGATGAGTGGGAAGCGATGATTGATAAAAAATATAGCCAACCAGTGATTTCTAATGCGGCGGGTACGGATAAATGGCAAGAAGGTGATGCGTTCTCGGGTGTGCAGACGGACTTCTATTGGTCGTATACCCCCGACGCGAACGTCACGGCCTACGCATGGTTCGTGTACCTCGACTACGGCAACGTCAGCACCAACGGCAAGGCGTTCACGGGCTACGTGTGGCCCGTGCGTCGCAGACATTGATGCTTTGGGCCTTTGGGGGCTTTGGGGGGGTGCAGGGGGTCTCCCCCTGCTCGATTTTTTTTGGAGTGCATTCTGATTATTTTAGTCAGGTATTATGTGAGTACAGCTTCTTTCCGGATGGTTCGGATTGATTAGTACAGCTTCTTTCCGGATGGTTCGGATTGATTGGTACAGCAGATTGACGGATGGTTCGGATTGATTGGTACAGCAGATTGACGGATGGTTCGGATTGATGAGCACAGCGGATTGACGGATTGTTCGGATGCAAAGTACAGTGAATCCCATAAATCAATGAATTTTAAGACTATCGTGATTATTTAGAACCAAACCATGGAAACACAAAAAGACTTTTTTGTAGTAAACTTTACCGGTGTTGATCTGTTTCGTTCTGGTAACGCAACAGAACCAAATCTTGATAAGGTGAGAATTCCACCTAAAAATGGCACTGTTGATATAGAAATATACGATAAACCCGTTAGTGGAGAAATAATCACTTACGTGGATTCCACAAGTGGTGGCATATCAACTTTTGACGCGCCTTTACCAAGCCAACATAGCACACTGGTGGAAAATACCAAGCGGTACCATTATTCCTGAGGGGCTGGTGGTTAAAAAAGAGCATACGATTAAACAACTCGATATCACTCATTACACGATTCAACCCTTCAATGACATGCCATTGACAGAGTATAAACGCTTATTACGCATCTTAGCAAAGTCAGCACAGCCTATTTTTTGATTTTATTCGGATACGTTTGGAGTAACTTATGGTTTTTTAAGGAGATAAGCAATGGAATTTAATAAACGAGAACTTCGTACCATTATGTGCGCGTTGCAATTACAAATTGAAGCTTATAGAAAAATCGAAAGTCAAGACGACAAAGATGAAGAGGCTTTGGCTGAAATCATTATGGATAGAGGTTATACAGAAAGCCTTTTGAGTGCAGTGGAAGTTTACTATAATCAACTGAACAAGTTTTTTGAGGTTGTTCAAACGGATACTGTCCCAAAAAGGGATAGCATCCGTCAAATGAACGGATACTATCCCCAAAAGGGATAGCATCCGTCAAATAATACTAATTAGTCAGATTTGACGGTTAAGTCTCCCACCTTCATCACTTTCTGTTCTGCTTGCCATAACTCATAGTTGATTTGTAGTTCCAACCATTTTCGTGGGTTCGTCCGGGTGGCTTTGCCAATCCGCACCGCCATTTCAGAACTTAAAGAGGATTTCATGTTTATTAATGCTGACAACGTGTTTCGGGTAACGCCTAAACGTTTCGCGGCTGCGGTGATGGTTAGTCCCAGAGGCATTAGAATCTCTTTTTGCACAACGAGCCCTGGGTGAACCGGTTTTTTGGTCTTTTTCATATTAATATCCTGAATCAATGAAAATAACTACTCAGCCCTGAAAGGGCGCTTTATTAAAGCCCAGGGCAGCGCCCTGGGAACTTGTTGTAGGTGAAAAAATCCGTCAAATCCGGAAAGCAGTTGTACTATATTAATATCCTTAATCAATGAAAACCTTAACTTGACAATGTCACATTTCAATCCTCACGCCCGGTTTCGTACAAGGTTCGCCTTGTACTCCTGAGCAATCACACCATTTTTTCGTACAAGGTTCGCCTTGTACTCCTGATCATCTCGCCGTTTTTTTGTACAAGGTTCGCCTGGTACTCCTGAGCAATCACACCGTTTTTTCTACAAGGTTCGCCTTGTACTCCTGATCATCGCACCGTTTTTTCGTACAAGGTTCGCCTTGTACTCCTGATCATAGCACCGTTTTTTCGTACAAGGTTCGCCTTGTACTCCTGAGCAATTAATCAGTGATAATCAACATCAGTTGTTGTAGGTAAAAAATC
>QNER01000937.1 GCA_003646175.1 Candidatus Parabeggiatoa sp. nov. 1 | reverse complement strand
GCTAACCCCGAAGGGGTTTTCAGGCTAAAGTTTTTGCGAGCAAAAACTTTAGCCTGAAAATGTGAATAGCCCCAGGTGAAACCTGGGGATTAAAAAATATCACCCACATTTCAGGACTACCAAGGATTATTTATAATAAAGGATTAAAAAAATGAAATTTGGTAGTCCTTACATGCCGTGATTTTACGGATGCTATCCCTCCGAGGGATAGTATCCGTTTAGTGTCATCGCTACTTTTACTGGACTATCATAAATTTAATAAACCTTAAACGATTTTTTGAAAAATTTTGGTGCGATATTTCGCATTGTCTTGATTTATGGTGATGTTCATTTCTCACAGATTGTGACAATCTTATCCTTTCTTAAGCAAGTAATCTTTGTCGTTATATACTTGATGCGGAAAAACTGGAACGTTGAGTAATAGATTATTTATTATGTTTGAGTGTCTCAATTTGTTAAAATAGAAAAAAACTTATATAAACGTGGCATGGCTCAATTTAGGGTAACGCTTGATAGGTATCAGATTTTTGCTGTGCTTTGTGGTGTGCGCTAAGCGCAGCCAAGAATTCCAAGTGCCATCTTTAATCGTGTTATTTTTGAACCATACCTTAAGTCAATGTATTTGTTATTTGTGAATATTGAATATATTGAAAGTACAGCAGATTGACGGATTTGACGGATTTATTTTTGTTTTAAGTGATACTATCGCAAAAAAAGCGATAGCATCACTGTCGTCAACAGCAGATTGACGGATTTGACGGATTTATTTTTTTTAAGCGGATGTGGCTCAATATCATATTTCATTTTCACCCTTTTCAAAGGAGCGAAGTATAAATGACAAAAAATGTCGCTGCTTAGAAGGGTAGCGTTGATGTTAAGTCACCTAAACTCAACAATTTTTATATAACTTGTTGAAATATAATATAATTATTTTCCTATTACACAGATTTGCTATTCTTGATTGCAGAATAAAGAATATACGAAAGGTTTGGCAAACCTCTGAAGTTTTTGAATATATGCAAAACCGTAAAGCGTTTCCAAAACCTTGAAGGCTTCTAACTGAATAGATGCCCCAAAACGTTTTGTCTCATGTCAAGATATCAGACGTTTGGCAAACAAACCTCTAAGGTATGGGCTAATGGCACGCACGATACGTTGCCCACGGGGTTGCAAACCCCGTTCAGCCAAGGGCGTTGCTACGCACCAAAGGTACTAGGTTTTAAAGCCCCAACGGGGCGCAATTAATATAGCCAGGGGCAACGCCCCTGGAACTCGTTTTCAAGATAAACTTTTATTGGTAAGTTGAAAGGGTTGCTTGATTAATAGTATATTATAAAAAGCTTATGTACTACACTCAGTGTGTATCTTTTCAGATAAATCGGTGGGCAGCCGCGTGGCACATTATCCACTCGTGCGTCAATCCTTCACACTGAAAGCTCATAAGCATACTTTTGGGTATGAAAACATTTTAATCACTACTTTTAAGAGGTCTTTAAATAACATGGATAACACCTATTACGACACCGTCAGTCAATTGGAAAAAATGCCGGCCGATCGCGAGTATGTGCTGGGTTGGATGGGAGGCTATTTGGGAAACCCAATGCGCGAAGAGCAACGTGTCACTGAAGCCTATGAAGCGGGCCGTACTGATGGTGGCAATGGCAACACTGACTCAGCCCAAAAGTGGGTAAAATAATAAACGGCGTTTTTTGATTCAAAGCGAGATTTGACTCACTTTGACACCGGTAATTGGTCTGGGCAACCGGGAATGACCAATTCTATAGACGTTCAGAAAAATATTTCTGGCAAAACCGTAAAGCGTTGAAAAAACCTTGAAGGTTTCTAACTGAAATTATTTATCTGAAAAACTATAGGCCTAATTTTATGCACAAAAAACGTAAGCCTAGAAACCAATTACCAATTCGAGGCAAAAGTTTTTGTGCGCGAAAACTTTTGCCTCTTCCAGATATTTGTTTGTACACAAAAAACGCCAGTCCAGAGTCAGGCTCAGACTGATGTTGAAATACCTCAGTCAGATTATTGCGGTGAAAACTGGAATCTAAAGCCGTCATTAGGTTCTGGATTCCGGCTGTCGCATTCATTACTTATAGACGTTCAGAAATTTAGGGCAAAAACCTTCAAGGTTTCCAAAACCTTGAAGGTTTCTAACTGAAATTCTTTATCTGAAAAACTATACGTTCAATTTTGTTGACCATTACAAAAAGTTAGCCTAAAAACCAATTACCAAAGGACCGATTCGTATTTATGCCTAGCGTCCAGATGTACAGTACGCGTATTTGCCCCTACTGCATGAGGGCCGAAAATTTGCTTAAGAAAAAAGGGGTGCAGGTAAACAAGATTTTTGTTGATCGTAACCCCAAAGAAATGGAAAAAATGATGGAAATCACCGGGCGGCGTACCGTACCACAAATTTTTATAGGGGATCGGCATGTGGGCGGTTACGATGATCTTGTTGAACTTGATATTGAAGGAGAACTTGATCCCCTGTTGTGTCAGTAAACAATGAACGCCTATCAAATTGTGGTAACGAATAATGGACACAGCCACTCAAAAAAAGTTTTGTATGTCGGACTAAACCTCACTGAATGTAGGGTAAATCCTTTATGGTTGCCCTAGTACCTTGTCAATTTGCTTTTGTAGGGGCAAACTACGCACCTTTGGGCTGGTGCGTAGGACGCACCCTACTCGGCTAAGTTCTTGGTTTTCCTTAAGTCGAAATGACAAAAAAGCGTCGCAGCTTAGGAACGTGCATAAAATAACTTATAAAACATAAGGGTAATCACAAGGGATTACCCCTACTAAGGGTAACCACAAGGGATTACCCCTACTAAACTTTACTGAATGTAGGGGCAATCCTTTATGGTTGCCCTATAAATGTTCAGATAAAATACGTAACGGTATGCATCCCATCGAGCGGGATACTATCCGTTATGGCTTGTGAAATTATTTTTATGAAAAACTATAATTGTATTATGCACGTTCCTTAGAAGGGTAACCCAAAAGTACCTTTTGGGAGGCTCTGATAACTGTCTGGCGGTTATTTCGCTCATCACAAACAAATTCCCGAAACATCAAAATTGATAACTCATCTTGATCGCCCCTAAATGTGTTGTTAAAATGCAACAAGTTGTCATTTTTACAGATAAGTCACACTTGAAATTTGTCATGCGAATGAAGCGTTGAGTTCATACTGTGCCAAATATACCAAACGCACAGTGCGTTCATTTTATAACTCACCGCTGCGCTTCAGTTTTCACCGAAATTCGCGTTTGTATAGATGTCCAGAATAACTCTGTACTCACTAAAAATTTGAAGTTTGCAAACCGCAAATTTTTTATCAAAAGCCAGTTATTGATTGATTTTTGAATAAAATGACTTGGTAATTCGTAAAATGTGCGTCTAATTTATAGTTCGTCAGACAAAGTTTTGTCCCTGAAAAGGATATTTGTAACTACTCAGCACCGAAGTGTGCGAATTATTATAGCCTGGGGCAACGCCCCAGGAAAGGGCGCAAGTGAAAAGGGCGCTGCCCTGGGCTTTAATAAAGCGCCCTTTCAGGGCTGAGTAGTTACGGATATTTTTAGTTCTGTGAAAAGTTTGGCGCGGAATATTTTTGGACAACTATTGGACAGTACGTCAATCCGAGATAAAATGGAACACTTAGGGAAGTGGAAAAAAATAATATACCATTTTTTTTGTAGTGCCCTTTAGGGTACTTGAGCGTTATTAAAATGCCCCTGAAAGGGGCTGACATACCAGCCTAGGGCAACGCCCTAGGAATATTTAATGACGTATCTAGTGAAAGGGATAGACATCATGTCCCGCCCTTTCAGGGCTAAAATTCT
>QNER01000936.1 GCA_003646175.1 Candidatus Parabeggiatoa sp. nov. 1 | reverse complement strand
TTAATATTCCTATTTCAGAAGAAGAAATAGGTAAAGAACATTTAGAATGGTGTGATAAGGAAGGTTTCTTACCTTGGAAAGATTTAGGGGTAGGAAGATATGATGGGTGGGGAAACCGGTTTCGTTACCGCGCTGATAAGGTGTACGCAAATGGTATTCCGAATTCTCTGAAGACTGAAAATACCAGCTATCGATTAAAAATACAAAATAAAAACAAAGATATTGATTTGACTTCTGAGGAAGATTATAGTGGCAAAAACTATTCCCGTTTAGTCGCTATCATCTTCTCTTCTGGCAAAAATAACCGTGCCGAAAATGAAAATGATGATGGTGATAATATATATATTCAAGATGTCTATGTGGAAGATCGAGAAGACGAGACAAACACCTTTGATGATAGACTGATATGGTTATCAAAATATACTTTGATGAATCGTTTGATCGCTGCTAAACAGTGGTATCCTCGATAACACCAAGAGGTTAATGAAGTGATAAAAATATCTCCCGGTTTTACTTTGGTTGAAATGGCGGTGGTGTTGCTTATTATTGGTTTACTGATAGGTGGCTTATTAGTTCCGCTTTCCGTGCAAATAGATCAAAGTAGACTCAACGCCACTGAGCAAAGTTTACAAGACATTAAAGAAGCGTTGATAGGGTTTGCAATTGTTGACGGACGTTTGCCCTGTCCCGCCGTTTCAGGTGACGACGGCGTAGAAGATTCAGGGCTTTGTGGTGATGAAGGTTTTTTGCCTTGGGCAACTTTAGCTTTAAACATAGGCAAAAGCGATGTGTGGGGTGCGCCGTTTCGCTATCGGGTTGATACACGGTACACAACTCAGCCTTTTCCTGATGATCCCCCGGATACTTCCAGCGGGCTAGTGGTGCAAGATAATACACAACCGACACCTGTACAGTTAGTCGCTCCCGAAAGTAATAGCACTTCTCGCGTGATAGCCATCATTTTTTCTTATGGTAAAGATGGACAAGCCAATGGTCAAAACGGGGGTACAATAGATCAAGTCTACGCTCAAGATGTGTATATAGAAAACCAATTTGATGATAGATTGATTTGGTTGGCTAAAAGTATTTTAATCAATAGGTTAGCCGTAGCTGGCAAGTGGCCTCCCTCATAATGACATGTCCAAAATTCTCCACCTTGGCAAATTTTTCCCTCCTTTTGCAGGCGGCATCGAAAACTTTCTTGCTGATCTCATGCCGGCACAAGCCGAACAAGGCGATACCGTTGCTGCCATCGTCCATGATCATCAACCCCAATTGTCGCGGTTTTTGGCCCCAGTGCAAGCCGAAATCTGGCATAATCAAGCCATTTACCGCACACCCAGTTATGGTCGTCTACTCTATGCACCCGTCAGTCCCCAGTTTCCATTTTGGTTCAATCGGGTGCTAGATGAATTTCAACCGCAACTGTTACACCTACACTTGCCCAATACTTCCGCCTTTTTTGCGCTCTGGCTATCTCGTGCTAGGCGCATTCCTTGGATTATTCACTGGCATGCGGACGTTGTTTCAGCCTTAAATAGTAAAGTATCAATCGCTTATAACGCTTACCGGCCATTTGAACAACGTTTACTGGCGCACGCGCACACCATTGTCGCGACTTCTCCCCCCTATTTGGCTTCTAGCACCGCGCTGCAACCTTGGCAGAACAAATGTCAAGTCATTCCGTTGGGAATTGCGTTAGCCCGTTTACCTGAACCAACGCCTGAAGCTAAACATTGGGCTGAGCAACAATGGACTAGAGCAACCGATACTATCGCGAAAAGCGATAGCATCGGTAAAAATAGAACAACCGATACTATCGCTAAAAGCGATAGCATCGGTAAAAAGAGAACAACCGATACTATCGCGAAAAGCGATAGCATCGGTAAAAATAGAGCAACCGATACTATCGCGAAAAGCGATAGCATCGGTAAAATGACAAGAATTTTGACGATTGGGCGGTTAACTTATTATAAAGGCCATGAAGTGCTAATCCGTGCGATTGCCCAAGTAGACGGGGCGCAAGTATTTATTGTTGGCAAAGGTGAACTGCGGCAACGCTTAGAAACGCTCATCACAGAGTTAAACCTTGCCCATAAATTGAAGCTGTTAGGTTATTGCAGCGACGCAGAATTGACGGCCTTGTTTGCCACCTGTGATTGTTTTTGTCTACCGTCGCTAGAACGCACCGAAGCCTTTGGTGTGGTCCTGTTAGAAGCCATGCGCTATGCAAAACCCATTATTGCCAGCGCGATTCCCGGCTCAGGCGTTCCTTGGGTCATTCAAGATGCAGGGCGACTGGTACCCCCTCAAGATACCGCTGCTCTCGCGCAAGCCCTACAACAAATGGTTGACGATCCGCAAATGCGTACTCGTTTAGGAGAGTGCAGCAGGCAACGTTTTGAACAACTATTTGATATTAAACAAGTTGCTGAAAAAATGTCGGCATTATATCGGCGGGTTTTGCAGTAGAAACCTTCAAGGTTTTGGAAACCTTGAAGGTTTTGTGCTGTACACCGTTTTCGCTACCAACTAAATATTCTTTAATTTGTCTATCAATGATGAACAGAGAACCGTCTGACTAACTTATATATGCTAAAATAAATTATATATAGACGTTCAGAAATAAGGGAAAAACCTTCAAGGTTTCCAAAACCTTGAAGGTTTCTAACTGTATATGTCCAAACTTTAGTTTGGCAACGCTTTACCAACAGAAAGGAGATCAACAATTAATGATGAACAAAAAAACAGTCTTATTCTTAGGACTGGCTTTTGCAATGGGCTTACTCGTCAGCAGTTTTTGGGCGGGTAAAGTCAGCAAAAATACTGAAGTTGTTGAAAATTTGACGGTTTTACTCAGCGAATCACAACGCAATATCCAACATCTCGAAAGAGAGTTAGCCAAAAAAATTGGCATAGCAGTCAGTGCTAACAATCGGCAAGCACCGACGACAGATGACGCTTTGGTTAAAGCAGAAGCGTTGCTCAAACAAGGTGATTTGGCTAAAGCTGCACTCTATTTTGAACGCAGCCTCAGCCAAAACCCGGGTAGCTGGGAAAAAATACACCGTTATCAGCAAAGTTTTTTATATTATTGCCACCAACTCCGTGACAACGGTCATTATGACACGGCCTTCAATGTGTTGGCTGAGGTAGAAACGTTTATGCTTAATCAAACGCGTTATCTCACCGTGCCAAACATTGAGAAATTAGATATGGCATTAAGCGAAATTGCTGAATTTAGGCAGACAATAACGGATGCCTTGACGACTATAAGTGCTTCTGAAACACGCCAGTTGATGAACATGTTACTGCTTGATGAGTTAGGCACGCCCTCTACCCGTGAACCACAACAACTGACGCAACATATTGATGAATTAAAAGTCAATGTGTCTGCTTTACAATCACTGGATACCAATTTTCTTAATGAGACGGATATCTCTGAAATCGCTGGCAAACTCACACAATTAGAAACCCGCATAGCGACATTTGAAGAACAATTGGTAGCCGCTCAATCTGCGGCAATGGTTTCAACCTTAGTCCAACGAGCCGAGCAGTTTATTGAAAAAGCAAAAAATGAACCATCGCAATCTGAGTTAATCTGGTATTACCTCAATGCGGCAGAATCTGTTATCCGCCAATTGGTTTTACTGACACCAGAAGCGGAAACCGCAACTGTTCAAATGGCTAAGCTCTCACAAAACCTAGAACAAGCCAAACAAGAAATTGCACAGCATCAATCACAAGCCATTTTCAAGAAGATTGAAATAGTTTCAGGCGAACCTTGTGCGAAAAAACGGCGTTATTAGTGCAGGACAAAAATGATAACCAATTGATTTTATAAGTGTTCAGTGATGCTATAAATTT
>QNER01000935.1 GCA_003646175.1 Candidatus Parabeggiatoa sp. nov. 1 | reverse complement strand
GGAAAAGTCATCACTAGCCAATAAAACTAACAATTGGCAGAGTGAGTCTTTTTGGCAATTACTCGCCAAAAATATCGAAACATGGAAAACGACAAGCTGGCCCTCAAACATAACTACAAGGATTGTATATAATAAGGGATTTTCGAAACGAGTATCAAATCACGTCAGTCAACTTGTTGTTCAATTAAGCATTTGCTGATTGAATAGCTAATTAATTCATTTCGAGTTGATTTCATGCTGGAAAGCTAAAATGTTATCGAATTTGTTCATTCTCTTTTCTAAGTTAAGAAATCCTTTTTTATAACAATCCTTGGGCGTTTGGGCGTTTGATAAAACTTGATCATCGAGTTTTAGCAAATACTCGCCAAAAATATCGAAACATAGAAAACGACAAGTTGGCCCCCAAACCGCGGCTGAAATACTTATAAAATGTAAGTGAATATAAAAAAACCCTTTAAAAACAATAAAAGGCCGTCAACCAAAAAGGCAGCAAAGCTTAGATTGATTCCGCTGGACTAAAAACACAGGGAATTCGTTTATCTGCGCTTGTGTGGTTGTACTATCAATGCCTTAAAGTTAAAGGCTATTGGAACAGTCATCACTAGCCAATAAAACTAACCGCTCCGTGCCGCCTGTTAGCATGTAGGGGCCTTGGGCTAAAATAAGCGCGAGCGTATAGTGAGAGTGCAGCGGATTTGGGGATTAAACGGGTTTCTAATGATGACCGGTTTTTTCAGGTTCGGTGTCGCGTGTTAACGTATCGGCCCTAAAATGTGTTGATTGCTATTAAGTATTGATTGAGAAAAGGGCGATAAATCGTGCTTAAAAAAAGGCGAGAAATCGCCTACTACAAACACTACAAACGGGTGAGAAAAAGGCGATAAATCGCCTACTACAAACTACAAACGGGCCTTTATCTTTAAGCGCGTCATCTCTATAAAAAAATGCAATATTATGATTTTCAAAACTTTTCCAAAAATAGTTGTCCTAATTTTGTTGGGCAGCCTGTGCCTAACTGGCCCTACTTGGGCCCAAAGCCCATCGCCGCGTGATGCGTTAATGGTGGAAATCCAAAAACGCGCTCAACGGGATGTGGAACATCATAAACCACAAAAAACCTTACATGAATTAGATTTATTGTTTGGTGAAAAAGCAAAAGTCCAAGGAGTAAGCATTAGTCAAATCGAAGAGTGGTATGAAGAGGCCTATCAATCGGTCAAACCCGAAAAATCGTGGCTGGCAGAATTTATGGAAAATCAGGTGGCGGTGTTGGGGTGGGGATTAGCCATTCTCTTTTTAATCTTTCACTTTCTTCGTGAAGCGATGAATAAATTTGTTATCCATGTTTTCACTACAACCAAAAATTGGCTCTATCGCCGGTTAGCGGGATATCGTTTTCTCCACAAAATTGCCCTGCGCCGCTATCGCCAAGCCTTGATTGATAAATTTCGCCAATTCATAATTCCTTTTCGCCCGGGTAGGCCCCTAAATATGGGCGAAATCTATGTGCCGCTCAAGGTGAAAGGCACCCGCGACATTGACCAAATCGACGCTTATCAAGCCCTCACCAAACATAAGCGGTTAATGGTAGTGGGTGCCCCCGGCGCGGGTAAGTCCATGTTGCTCAGACATATCGCGTTATCTTACGCTGAGGGTCGTTTAACCGATTTGCCAAAGCTGCCCGTTCCTATTTTGTTAGAACTCAACCGCCTCAATGAATCTGATGCACCAATTAAAGAGAAATTGGTTAAGATACTGGACTTACACGATTTTCCGAATGCCCACAATTTTGTTGAAATTGGTCTCAAGTCGGGGACTGTAATGCTGTTGTTTGATGGTTTGGATGAAGTCAACACCAGTGAGCGGCAACGAGTCGTCAATAAAATCAATGAATTATTGGATAAGTATCCACGATGCAGCGCCGTCATTACCTGTCGCGTGGCAGTGTATCATAATGAATTTGCTGAAAAAACTGACCAGACATTGGAAATTGTTGATTTTAACGATCAACAAATTTGGGCCTTTTTAGCACCTTGGCAAAAGGATATGCCGGACGGTAAATCCATTGAGCAACTTATCCGCACATTGCGTGAACGGCCTCGGATTATGGCACTGGCACGTAATTCCCTACTGCTAACTATTATTGCTTATCTTTATACTGATACCGACTTTGTATTGCCTCATTCGCGGGCAGAATTTTATAGCAAAGCAACAGATGTCTTGCTTGATCAGTGGAAAGTAGAACGTAATCACTACAAAGCAGTCCACAAAAGAATGGTTTTGCGACACTTGGCATTGTTCAATCAAGACAGCGGTGCTAAAAGAAAACAGGATCGGCGCAGTATAGAACGCGAGAATGTTTTAGAGCAGATCAAACTGATATTGCCCGACTTTAATTTAGCCGATGAAGATGTCGAGCCGATTTTAGATGACATCGTCGAGCGGAGTGGTTTATTGCTATCAATTGATGGTGGGGAACGGTATCAATTTGCCTACCTGACTTTGCAAGAATTTTTTGCGGCAGCGGCTCTACGGGATGATGCTGAGCAACTTTTGACGCGCTTCAAGGCGGATCAGGATACTTGGCGCGAAACCGTCAAGATTTGGTGTGGACTCGATCACGATAGCACCGAACTGATACGGGCCATCTACGCCGAAGAACCTATCATGGCATTTGAGTGCGTAGCTGATGCCCAACAAGTCAGTACTGATTTAGCCGATGAAATTATGGAGTATTTCAAATCTCAGTTAGGCACAGCCGATAAAAAGGGTGAAGTGATTAACCGGGCTTTTGCAGCCATTGCTTCAGATATACGCCCTCGGGGGCAAAACGTTTTTGGCTTTTTGGCTGATACCTTGGCTGACACCGAAGAAAGTGAACAACGGCGCGTAGCAGCGGCGAAAACCCTTTCGATGAGTAATTTATCTCAAGCTGCGGAGGTATTGGTTCGTTACAGAAAGATACCCGAAGTACGGTCAGCGTTGAGACGAATGGGGGATTTAGCCGTGCCAGTACTGGAAACATTAGCTAAAACGAGAGGATAATAGGATGTACCAAGATGTACTTGATGATTTACGAGCGATTGGTACACCCATATCTGCCAGCGCGCTCGTACCCTTTTTATGGCATGAGGATAATAACTTAGCAAGCCATGCAGCCCTGAATTTGGCTATGTTGTTACCTAAAAAAGAGATAGAAAATGCGTTACGGAATTACGTTTTAACAGAAGAACAACGAAAAGCAAAATGGTTTGAAGGGGTTTGGAAACCTGAACCCATTGGCTCTTCTTTGCCTATTATTACAGGGCGGATAGCTTACCTAATAATTCAAGTGGTTGAAAAAAAAGGGGTGACTTTTGAAATTTCTGATCTTGATCCACGAATTATTACATCGCTTGTTGTACAGGAACGAGGTCATTTGCAACAAAAGGTTGAGAGACAGGAAACTGAATTACAACATTCTCGACAAATGGTAACTGTAGCCAAAATGGCATCCAGTTTAGCCCATGAAATTATGCAGCCCTTGCAAATTATTCTTATGAAGGCTGATAATTGCTCTTGGGAAGTAGAGCATGATCAGATTGAAAAAACGGGTATTCTTAAAGATTTAAAAAAGATTACTGACACGACTCAACGAATTGCTCATATTGTTAAGCGTTTACGTATTCTGTCCCAAGAACACAAACCGAAACCAGAGTGGGTAGATATCAATAATGTGATTGAAAATGCCCTTTTTGGGTTTAGTGAACAATTAAAATCACGCCATATTCATCTTGAAAAAAACTTAACTAATGATTTACCTTTAATTAAAGCTGATAAAATCCAGTTAGAACAAGTTGTCATTATCTTAATGAGTAATGCGCGGGATGCTT
>QNER01000934.1 GCA_003646175.1 Candidatus Parabeggiatoa sp. nov. 1 | reverse complement strand
TCAATCAATCACCCTGCTTAAGGAAGCAAAGTGACTTGGATAGATTGTGGATTAAAGATGATTGTACCATCATCTAACCGATAACCCAGCCAAACATCTAGGGTTGATGCTACAAAGGGTGGATTTTTAAATTTCCCTTTAAAAATCTCGACAACCTTAGGTTCGTCCTTGACGATGGTGTGCTTATCGTCGTAAAATGATTCTATATCCGCAACGTCAGTGAGATTCCAATAAACCGCTATGCCACCTTCCTGTAAGGAGAAGTATACGCCACCACCAATCCCAGTCAAAAATGGGTTAGGCTGGTAAAGTGCTACTGCGATAATATCAACCTTTTTGCCCTCATGATCAGGATCAAACTTGATATTACCCACAAACCGTATCTCTGGCGTGTCTGATAAGTTTGCTGCCGCACCACTACCAGCAATGTCGCCTCCTTCAATCGAGGTTCCGCCCGTTATTCTTACATTGCTCGATTTTTGACTGCCATCCGCTCCAATCACAAAAGCACCGCCTGTCGAGCGATCTGGCATGGGCTTGCAGGCTTTGTCTTCATCCATCCAGAGGTTGCCTTCCTTGCGGCACTCGTCTTCAGTTTTCCCAGGCGCTACGATGATTTCGTTGGTGACATTGAAGATCCGAGTCTCCTTGATATCAGGCTTGTTGGCATCCTTGAATGTGAGACTAAACTTACCCGCACGAGGCCCAGCTTCAACTACAAATAATTTGCTACCGGTTTTAAAGGTAAGTCTACCACCAGAAGCAACGGTTTTTTCCTCTTGTCTGAGACACCCTTGCGCCTCTGTGAAAATGTAACCTATGTTGTTGATACAACGATCCGCGTTAGTGTCACTACACTTTTCATTCTCATAGGTGCCACCTACGTTACGACATTGTCCCGAAGTCAGTGCATACTCGATGAGTTCATACACTGTGGGCACTATAACAACCTCTTTAACGTCTTCACTGCCTTCTTCACCTTCAGCGGCTCCATCTTCACTACCTTCTTCACCTTCAGCGGCTCCATCTTCACTACCTTCTTCACCTTCAGCGGCTCCATCATCCCCAAGTTCTTCGTTAAAGGTGACAGTAACCACCAAGTTGTCGTGCATGAAGAGATTGCCTTGTTGATCCAAGGTTTCCACCTTCAGTGCCACTTCACTATTCACTGGAAGGTCATTGGTATCAATGTACGAAGTGATACGATCAAGCCCTTCTGCCACCGCGGTCGGCACCATGGTCTTTACCATGATAGATTTGCTGCTTAGTGCGGGCTTGTTAAAGGTGACAGTGATAGTATCTTCACCGGCAAACGCCTTCGAGCCAACAGTATCGTATCTCACTTCAACAACACCACCGGGGGAACGACCCGGTTCACCATGGCTGCCTCCTGCCGTATTCACATACGTAATCGTTGCAGCGGAGCTTTTCACCTGAAAATCACCCACATTCTCGGTTATCGCATTGCCATAAGCATCTACCATCCGAAAAGCATTTTCAGCTATTGAAGTAACATACTGCTTGTGTTCCTTGTTAAATATTGTGTTGATAAACGTGATATCTTCACCAATTTTATTCCGCAACGTCACGAGGTGTGCGGCCGCAGGGACAATTGGCTCTCCCATTACCCACACTTGACCATAATTGCCGGCTTGATCGGAAAGCAAATACTTCTTGCTGCCGGTCGCTTTTTGAAAAAAGCCTTCCACGATGTAGGTATCCGGATTACGTTCAACCGGCACCGTATCGTTTGCTCCGCTTTTAATATCTATCGTGCCTGGGTTTGTCGTCGTATCAGGCACGCCGTCGGCATTGGCGATCTTTATATAAAAGGCCTTGAACTCAGAACCTGCCAATTGTGGGCCACTGAAATCTTCATGCGTTTCAGCAGTCAACGAGTTTTCTGCCACCTTAATGACCAAAGCATTAGAGTTGGTAATTCCACTTCCACCGCTTTCCACTTTGGCCACTAATGAAGTTGTTTTGTTCTTGTCGATAATCTCGATGGCTTGGTTACCCAAGTATTCATCAGTACCGTCTCTGGGCACTCCTACACTCGAATAGGCCGGGATTCTGAATTTGAGTGCGTTGTTGTTGACCACTTTTCTCGCGTCCGTAAAGGAAACGATCAAATCTTTTTCCACATCCGTCGACGTTGTTGGATTACCAAACTCCATGTCATTACCATACTCATCCAGCAGCTTTAAGGTAATTTTTGCGCCCTGACACACTTGGTTATGGGGAAACGTCGATTTGCAGGCATTTGCTCCCGGTTTAGTGATGCGCACTTTGTCAGCACTGAGCTTTAAAGCCGCCGGCTTCAATGTCGGTAACACCGTCAGAGTGTCATGACTGACCATTGTGAGGCTGTTGACATCCGTGCCTTCCAACGAGGCTATCATGTCGTAAGTCCCTGCCTTTGTAATCTCGGAAGTCAACGTGAAGATGGCCTCATCTTGTACCATCCTTTGTGTGTCTTGGTAGATCACCTTCTTTTCAGGCTTCCCTTCAGCAGAAAGCGTATTGCCAATGACCTCCAGTTTGATAATGTTGGCGGCACGAAGTCCACTTTGAGCCAACCCCCTCACACGGAGTTGGCCTCCCTCGTAACCCGCCGTCATTCTGGCCTTAAGGCCACCCGACAATCGGTTAATATTAGGTTTATTTTCGGCCGGCGCGGGCTCAAACGAGATGAACTGTAATGCGGCCGGCGCACTTATGCCGGCTTTGATGGTGATGGTCTTATCAACCGCCTGACCAATGAGGTTATATTCGACCCCCCCTTTGTCGGTGTATGTTTTTTCTTGCAGATACACCGTCACCGTGTCGGTAGTCTCTTCACTGCCGACTATATCGTTGGGGTAGTAAATACTGACTCGCCCAACCCCTTGCTGAAGTCGAACGTACTTTACATCTGAAGCAAAATAGCCCTTATCTGGGTTACTTGGGTTAATATCGCCACCTTGAATTTTTCCTTTGATGGTGTTGACCACGGCCATAATGGTAGAGCCTTGACTTTCGCCAAAGCGGTCAACTTCACCGCTGTTGGTTAGACCAAGTAAGGCAAGGTTGACGGTCTCACCGCCCTTTACCTCAGTTTTGTCGAGGATAAATTGCCCTTTGACGGTACTGGTATCGGCCCAGGCCGAACCTCCCGCCATCGTCAGGGCAATAGCTGTGGCTAATGCCGTTTTTTTCACGTTCATGTCTATATTAGTTCTCCTGTTGTTAGACTCATTTGGGAATCATAACCCTATTTAAAATAAAATATACACCACTTGGTTCATCGTGTCAACATTCGCACACGGATTTCCGAGGTTCTTGTCAAAGTCTGATGTAACTTATTGAATTAATCAATGACATACCAAATCATTTCAGAGTTTACGGATACTATCCCTAAGAAGGGATAGCATCCGTTTCGTTACATTATTTTTTCTGAAAAACTATAGGTATGATTTTTACATAAAACCTATTATTATATCCATAAGTATAATTTCAAGTTTGACGAGCCCCTAACAGATTAAGTGGGGTTTATGTATTTAATATAGGATGGTTTAGGGAATCCCTAAAAATGATTGTCCTAAATGTTGACCAAAAAAACCACGCCCCATTTTTGGAAACTTGGTTTTTGGTTTGGACACATTTTTGGTGATCCCTTTCCCAAACACTGTTATAGATAACTATGGCACATAGTAAAAAATTAATCAAGAGTCAAAGTAAATTTTTTTAACTTTTTTTTTGACCCCTTTGTTGCTTATAAGAACTATAAAGAAATCTAGTTCAGTTAGAAACCTTCAAGGTTTTGGAAACCTTGAAGGTTTTGCCCTCAGTTAGAAACCTTCAAGGTTTTGGAAACCTTGAAGGTTTTGCCCT
>QNER01000933.1 GCA_003646175.1 Candidatus Parabeggiatoa sp. nov. 1 | reverse complement strand
TTACGCTTGGTTGCACGCACTTTTTCTGCGAAGTTCTGATAGGTTTTGATATCATCTAATCCGGTTTGCTTTTCAAGTTGTCTTAAATTATTAACACGTTCTGTCAGTGGTTTAGTGTCATCTTCGGTATGCCTAGCAAAAATGCGGAGCGATCCCCCATGCGTTGTCAGTTCTGCAACATCATACAATATGAGTCCATGTTTAGCAAATATTTTTTCAACTGTGGTGAAGGATAGGTAGGAAAAATGTTCATGGTATATGGTATCAAATTGGTTTTGTTCCATCAAACGCAGTAAATGCGGAAATTCCATCGTGATGATACCGTTGGGCTTAAGTAGTTTTTTCATTCCCCCAACAAAATCATTGATGTCTGGTACATGGGCTAGAACGTTATTCCCTAATAGCAAATCCGCCTGTTTGCCTTCATTGGCAAGCTCTGTAGCCGTTTTGACACCAAAAAATTTGATCACGGTGGGAATACCAGCCGCTTGTGCAACGGTTGCTACATTTTGAGCCGGTTCAACACCGAGTACCGGGAGATTTTTGGCTTTGAAATATTGCAGGAGATAACCGTCATTACTGGCAATTTCGATAATTTGGCTGCTGCTATTAAATTCAAAACGTTCTATCATATACTCCGTGTAGGCTTTGGCATGTTTTAGCCAACTATCGGAATAAGATGAAAAATAGGCGTAGTCACTGAAAATGTTTTCTGGGCTTTGGAATTCTTGCAACTGAACGAGGTAGCATTGTTCACAAACATAGGCATGTAACGGGTAAAATGGCTCCATTTGTTGGAGTTGAGCCGGCTTAAGGTAGGCATTTGATAAGGGGGATATGCCTAGATCACAAAAAGTCTGTTTGAGTGTGGTGCCACAAAAACGGCAATTTTCGGTTGTCATGTTAAATCTCTATTTTGATGATAACGATTGATTTGAGTTTCAGTCACAGTACGCATATCTTCATTTTGGTAATAACTCTGATACCATTCTATTACCCATTTCAATGCGGTTTTAAGTGGCAGCTTAGGCTGCCATTTTAACCGGTTTTTGGCGTTAGAACAATCCAGTTTGAGATAATTTGCCTCATGGGGATGGGAAGAAGCATCATTTTTCCAATACGCATTTTTACCCCAAAGTTGGGCCATATGTTCCACTACATAAGATACCGGCTTTGCGTCTGGTTCATTGGGTCCAAAGTTCCATCCTTCCGCAAAAGCTGGGCCTTTCTCCCAACACCTGAAATGAATAAAAAAATAGGGGACTCCTATGTACAGGACAAAAAAGTGTTCAAGCTGTTAGTTAGCTCACGCTTTTTTTTGCGATGGTATCACTAAACCGTGATGTTGAACTTGGTAAATTAAAGCTTTTTCACACATCCTCGGTAGTGATACTATCGCAAAAAAAAAGCGATAGCATCACGAAATAGTTAAGGATGCCCTTTGGCCGGACACGCATTATAATATAGAGTTTGCTTTTCAAAAATTCAAGCACTTGTTTAAAAAATATATTTAAAAAAAATGATGAAAACCATAAATCCCCATCATATTAAGGCTTAAATGTGGTTCTATTTAAGTAACGATCCCTGCCCTAGCATCGTATTGTATTTTATCAGTTGCTATTTCAAAAGTGCCATCAAAGTAAATTAGCTTGACGGCTTGTTGTTCAATAATTTTTACACTCAGTGTTTTTGCTTGTTCAGCTACCCAAAGCCCCAGTCTGTAGTCATCCATTTGCCCATCATTTGAGATTTTAGGGTGGGTGCCAAACGACGTAAGTCTGACGCACGATACCAACGATGGGGGGCAATATTATCTTGACCTGCAAGCCGATCATACAACCATAAGCCCATTTTGAGTAACCAACGAGGACGTTGACTATTTTCAGAACGCAATTTTGAAATACGGCTTGGAATGAGTGTGGCTTGGGAATAATCTCTACTTGCTTGATAGTTTTGTCGTACAAAAGTTTTGGTAGTGAAATCTTTAAGTTCTTCTCTAAAAGAATGCTACCTTCTTTTACCGAAAAAGCTTGGTAATCATAAATCAGATTATCGTATTGCTTTTGTTTAAAACGAGGTGGTTTGAGTGTGACCTTCATTTGATGTAGAGATTAAGGAATATTTTGTAGGGTGGGCAAGTCTTTTTTTGCCCACCATCGTATATTTATTAATTAATGGTGGGCAAAACAAACTGCCCACCCTACATTTAATTCCTTGATTGGTGTCTAGCGTTTTTCGTTTGGGTGAAATAAGGGCAACCATAAAGGATTGCCCCTACGAAAAATGCAATTAACGCCAAAGGTAAATGCTATATCAACAGAATCCGTTAGAATCAGAAAGTTTGAAAGTATCAAGACTGTGTTGTGTAGCCATAGTTCCCAGAACCGCCGTAATAATTTTTATAATAAGCATATTTGCTATAGTGGTACCTAGAGGAACTTCTGGTAGGCAATTGGTTTAAGATAATACCATTGACAGACACGTTGACTTGGCGCAAGCGTTTTAGGCCTTCACGTACTATTTGATGAGGCGTGGCATTGGCCTTAACGACATATACCACTTCGCTGGCATACTTGGCCAGCACCGACGCATCACTGACGGGCATTGTCGGGGCACTATCAATGACAATATATCTATAGTTCTTGACTAACTGGCCCAAAATTTCTTTAAAGCGCTTCGATGCCAGTAATTCTAAAGGATTAGGTGGCACTGTCCCGCTCACAATCACATCAATACCTCCCTCGTCGCCTTCGCCTAGATGACGAATACATTCCTCAAATTGCCGCGTTCCTGCTACCAGTTCAGAGAGGCCGGGGGCTTTGCTATTTAATCCAAATGATTTAGCTATGCTAGGCCGACGCATATCGGCTTCAATCAATAAGGTTTTGTCCATCTGTCCTAGCGCCAAGGCTTGGCTGATGGCAAGGGTTGTTTTCCCTTCACCGGGAACTGAAGATGTGACGACTAACACTTTTTGTGGGGTGTCGATGCCAGTTAACATAATACCAGTACGGATAGTGCGAACCGCTTCGGCAAATTGGGATTTGGATTCCTTCAAAAACATCCACTGTGGCTTAAATTTGTCTTTCTTGCCCACCTTGAGTTTTGATAAACTGCCTAACAAAGGCAAACCTAATTTCTGTTCCACATCTTCACTGTCTTTTAGCGTGTTATCAAGATATTCCAATAAAAACGCTAATAGGGTAGATAAGAGAAAACCTAAAACCAAACTGATAGCCACGATACGTTTCTTTTTGGGCTTGTAAGGCACAGTGGCAATTAACGCATTTTCGATGACTCGCCCAACAGTGGACTGTAGTTTTTGTATATCTTGCGACGCATTCGTTTCCTTAAAGCGGGTCAGAAACAAGTCATAGAGTTGACGGTTAACGTCAACATCTCTTTGAAGTACCTTGAGTTGATATTCTTTACGGTTAAGTTCTTTAATCTTATTTTTATTCGTTTTTAATGATTGTTCAAGGGCCTTCACATTGGCTTTGGCCACTTCATATTCTTTGGTAATTCCGTCAATCACTAGAGCAATCTGTTTGGCTGTATTATACCGCGCTGTATTCAGTTCCGCTTTTTTTGCAATAATTTTAGGATGTTTTTCTCCGTAATGTTCCCTCAGTTCAGAAATTCTTCTGGCGGCATCGAGTTCGGCTGTTTTGAGGCTTTGTACCAACGAGTGATTGAGAACTGCAGGAATTGATTCAAAAGCCTCGCTGGAATAACCTCGGAGTTTTTGTATTTGTTGATACACACTTTTGGCTTGGGTAAATTGTTGACGAGCACTCACCAAGTAGCTGGTAGTTTGTTCTATTTGTTTGATAGCAACACTTTTAACACCTGTGACATTAACCAGATTTTCTTT
>QNER01000932.1 GCA_003646175.1 Candidatus Parabeggiatoa sp. nov. 1 | reverse complement strand
TACAAAGGAACCTAAAAATACCATAATCTATTTAACGTTATTTTGATTAGCAGCCTTTGATTTTGGGCTTTATCGCCTTTAATGGTTGCCTTCCTTAAACCGAGCCCCCAGCCTATTTTTTCAAAACTTGGATACTTGTGTATAACGATGAGGGTGCAACCTGGGGGAGGGGAGAAATCGAACCTTGGTATATTACCTATTACCCATTACCCATCACCAGATGTTCATGGCTTTCGCGCGCACGGTGGACTTGATTTATTCACCTATTATTTTTACCAAAACACGCTTCCGCCTACCCCCGTCAAATTCGCCATAAAAGATTTGCTCCCAAGGCCCAAAGTCCAAACGCCCATCCGTGATGGCAACAACAACCTCGCGGCCCATGACTTGGCGCTTGAGATGAGCATCGCCATTATCTTCACCAGTGAGATTGTGGCGATATTGGCTCACCGGTTCATGGGGGGCGAGTTTTTCAAGCCACTTTTCGTAGTCATTATGCAAGCCAGATTCATCATCATTGATGAAAACCGACGCAGTAATGTGCATAGCATTAACCAATACAAATCCTTCTTCGATGCCGCTTTCGCGCAAACATTCTGACACTTGGGAAGTTATGTTGATAAAAGAACGGCGCCCGGAGGTATTAAACCACAATTCTTTTCGATAGCTTTTCATATCAGCTCCTTTAATGTTTCTCGTACAAGGTTCGCCTTGTACTCCTGTTCGCCTGAAACGAATTTAAACTAAACGCGATATCTCGTACAAGGTTCGCCTTGTACTCCTGTTCACCCCATTACCCATTCCTATTTGTTAGGTGATAAATCCAAGCAGTATAGAAACCTTTGTTAATTTAGCATTGGCGGCTAAAAAAGCAATGCCTCTGTGAAGGTGTAATTTAAATTGCTCATTCAATGTTTTAGTTGATAGATCAAAGCTATCTTTTTTACAACGTTGCATTAACAAAGCAAAATACACCTCAGCGTGTGCCCCACCAAAAATCTTCCACGTCATTTCTATCGAGCTATCCGTTTGCACCTTCTCCGTTGGTGGGATTGAAGACTCGTTTAATGAAACACAGAAAGCCCAACGACAAAGTACATTCCAATTTTGAATACCCGTCTTGCGTTTTAGCATTATTAATTGAGCCTTGGCTTTTTCAGAAATCCTAACGGTTTCAATTGTTGTCATTATGCTCACAGAGATAACAGAGTTACACAAAGTTGATTTAAATTGAATTTTTCATATCGTTTTTCAGAAAAATAATTTCCAAAAGAGGGCCGATAAGCTATGCCCTTACTATAACAAACGCCCTACGACGGGTTGTTTTGGTTGAATTTTTTCTTAGAAATCATTTTGGTTATTTTACCAACACCAAAACAGCATGAAAAATATCAGTCAAAAAAAGCTCGAAGTACACACCCTAGATTGCCCCTACCAAAAAACCGAACTGTAGGGGCAATCCTTTATGGTTGCCCTTATGTTATTTATTGATTTGAATTAATCTGAACATCTATAATTCAAAAAATTATTTTCAATTTCAATTTATCACAAAGGTAAGTATAGCTATACTTTAAAAAAAGTAACCGGGCTTGATGACGGAGGATTGTTTGTCGTCCTCGTAGAGAATATGATACTCGCGCCCAATAGCCGGTTTTAGATGGCGGTAATATTTCTTATTAATCTCTTCATCAGTGGATAACAAAATCACTTGATGACTCGCTTTATGAAAATAATGGTCAACTAAATTTTGGCGGTGTTTGCCATCCAATCTACTGAGCGGTGTGTCAATAATCGCCGGTAAAGGACGGCCAGAAGCACGGCTAAGCCCCCATAAGACAGAAATAGCCAGCAGCTGTCTTTCCCCCGCCGACAAACTTTCGGGAGACAACACATCCTGAGCGGATGTGTAAAGTGTCAAGGTGTAGCTATCCGGATCAATTTGAATGTCATTAATGAAGTTATCTTTGCGGATAAGTTGCTGAAAACTCTCTAAAATGAGAGCCTCTAGTTGCTCAAGATGTTTTTTTGTCGCTGCAATACGAAATTTTTCTAGGGTGCCACGTACTTTATCTGAGTGTTTGAGAAGCCGGTTGGTGAGTTCCTCCGAAAATTGTTCCTGCGTTTTCGCGTCGTAAGCTTGACGAAGTTCTTCTTGTTTGTGTTCCAGTCTTTTGTAAACCAACTGATATTCTTGTTCCTTTGCCTCAATCAAAAATTGGGCTTGGTTAATTTGTAGTTGTGTGTTTTCAAGTTTTACCGTAATGCCCTCCAAACTTTCTGGATCAGGAATACCTGACATTTTTCGTTCACAACTGTTGACCTCATCTGCGGTTTGTTCGGCAAGCGCCATCAGTGTTTTTGCCGACGCTTGTGTTTGAGTTAAAAAAGCCTCTTGCAAACGAATAAAATGAGCCGGCTCAATATTGAGATAACACTCGGTTTTAAGAGACTGTTGGCGTTCGGTTTTATCGGCTTCAAGAAAAGTTTGAATGGCGGTTAGTGCAGCACTGTTGGTATCATGCTGTCCTAACAACTGAAGTAAGGTAGCATCGCGTTCTTCAAGTTTTTCGTCAAGGGTACGATTCATTTTGGCTTCTTGTTCTAGAATCGCTTGCTTTTCAGTGTCGCGGAGTAAGTCTGGTATCAACAATAAGGGGGCTTCCCCAGCGGCAAGTTCGCGCAATTGTTCTTCAGCCTGATACAGTTTTTGTTTGGCCATTTTCGACTGTGCTTCAATCTGTTCGCGTTGATCAAATAGTTCGCCACCTTCACGACGATAGTCCTCTTTGAGTTGGTCTTGTTCGTTTTTTAATTGCTTTAAAAGCTGCACCGCATCGATTTTTTGTTGTACGACATGATTGACTTGTGTTTCAAATTCCTTGACTTCTTTTTCTAAGGCCGTGATTTTAGCACGATCTTGTTGTGATTGAATTTGTGTTTTGTGTTTACGTTCCACTGTCAATAAGTCGGTGGATAAACGATTAACCAAATCCAAGCCTAATAACGCGTGAATGCCCGTTCTGAGTAGCTCCGTGGTTTTGTGTTGTTCGGCAAAAGCCTCAATTTTTTCGCCGTCGAAAAAAAATAAGCTGGCAATTCTAGAGGGTATAAATTCTTCAACATATTCATACCAATGTTCCGTGATAACAGTATCCAAAACGCCGTTACGCTTAACTTCTACCCGCTCTTTGAGACCTTTGCCGATGGAATGCCATAAACGGTGAATGCGAATGGATTCTTCTTTGCCGTCTTTGAAATGCCTGAATTGTAATTCCAGTGCGGCACCTTTATGAGGATCAGCATGGTAATTAATCATTCGGCGTAAATAATCCAAATAGTTCATGCTGGCTCGGTTGGTATGTTTGGACAATTTTCCATAAAGTATGAGTTGTAATGCCTCCAACAAAGTCGTTTTACCACTGCCGTTGAGTCCACCCATTAGAATGATGGTTTCTTGGGAAGACGGTGGTGTCAATTCAATAACGTGACGTCCCTTGTAGATACCAAAATTATATAGAACAATTTCTTCAAAAATCATTATGATATGTTGTTATTACCAGTTATCAGTTCGACGCAAAATACTTTTGTGTCGAAATTAGTTATCAGTTACCAATTTGGCTTTTTAAAAGTTTTGGCAAGTTTTGGCGTTTATTCAATGGAGTCGGCCAACTTTAGTTTGGGCGGCCAAACTAAAGTTGAGACCCCTAAAATTGAGGTTTAGGAACGTGCATAATACAACGAGTGCAAGATCGCTCCAATTTCGAGACCACCCCAACGCCAACGGCTAAAGCCGTTGTCTAAAAGCGAAAGTCGGCTAAAGCCGACTAACCCCCAGTGCCCTTTAGGGTACTTGAGCTTTCAGACAACTGCTTTAGCTGT
>QNER01000931.1 GCA_003646175.1 Candidatus Parabeggiatoa sp. nov. 1 | reverse complement strand
CACTTGCAATAAAGGCGAGGTCGGTAAAAGGACATTATATAGAGAGGAGCGGTATGAGGTGAAAGTCTCATGTACCGTTTTGAAGACGAGTCTGTACTGGAAACTTTACAGGCTTAGTTTAACTAAAATGGAATATCCAAGAGGTCTGATTCGTTACACCACCGAAAATACGCTCAACGGCAAACCCACCCATATTTTGAGGCCCCGTATTTTCGTTTATGGTGGCATCTTACTGGCTATCTTCATAGGAGTCAGTATCGCCATCAGTACCCGCTCACTGGTACAATTAGATGTTATTCGTGATCGCAATAGTTTATTTAGAGAAACCGGGAATGGTTTAATTGAAAACGTTTATAGATTACGGGTGATGAATATAGATAACCAGCCCCATGTTTATGACGTAACCGTTACCGGTATTGAAGGACTACAATTAAGTCAAGATCGTGAGATTGAAGTTGAACCTGGTAGCGTGATGACATTACCGGTGCGTTTAGCGGCCGACCCCCAATATTTACTGAAACGCAGCATGACAATCACATTCCAATTAACGGCGCGGAATAATCCAGCATTAACGATTACGGAAGAAGCGCGTTTTTTGGGTACCCTTCGGTGAACCACAAATTGGGTGAGTTGATTTCGCGTCGCTTCGATCCGAAGTTGCACCACGATCTACCCACCCTACAAATGATAATTGAAAAAACTGACCATGAAACGACCTTGGTATCGTGAACCTTTTGTTTGGTTGCTGATTTTATTTCCCGCCTCTGCTGTCATAGGCGGAATCATCACAATTGCGCTGGCTATTCATTCCAATGATGGCTTAGTCGTAGATGATTATTACAAACAAGGACTTGAAATAAATCGTATTTTAGAACGTGATAAGGCCGCGGCGCGTCACGGTTTACAAGCAACCTTACGTTTTAATGTAGAACATCAATTTATCCACCTCAATCTCAACGCGCACCCTAGCTACAAATTGCCTCACCAAATTCGGCTTCAATTGAATCACCACACTCGTTCTGGTTTTGATAAAAAAATCAGATTAGAACGTATTGGTGATAATACTTATCAAGGTATTTTGCCAGCATTGGAAATTGGCGTTTTTTCTGTTCAGTTGACAGCAGATGATTGGCGTTTGTTAGAATCATTGCGTGTACCAATCACTCAAGAATTGTTTTTGGGGGGACATGGTTCAAACAAGCATTAAATAGGTGACAAGTTGGCATCCAAACCTTCAGGTTTGGGTGTCTCAAAGCTAAAGCTTTGGACTCCGCGTTACCTTTTTATCGCCACCCAAAGGGTAGTGGTAAACATTTCAAAAGCTGTAGGGCTCCCTAGGGCTTTTTCTTGCTCACCATTTAAGCTTAAGGTGGGCAACGTAAAGAAGTTACCCACCCTACAAAATACATGACAATTTGTGCTTCAGTACTTAGCATCACGATTTGTAAATAAATGTTTTGGTAGTGCCAAAGTCGTGGTAAAAATCCAAACGGTCCACAAGACTTTTGAAATTGCCACCACTACTTATTGGGGCACTACCACTTAATCATAACCAAGGATCCATTTGCAGCACCTCAGGAAAGTTTTTTACAAACCGCTAGCAAGTGTTCTCTAAACGCTTCGCGCAAATTAGGGTGTTGCAAAGCATACTCAATTGTGGCTAACAGATAACCCAATTTATTACCACAATCATAACGTATGCCTTTGAATTGATAAGCTAACACTTGTTCTTCTGCCAACAACTGGGCAATCGCATCAGTGAGTTGAATTTCGCCGCCGGCCCCTCTGTCTATTTTTTCCAGATGCTTGAAAATTGCCGGCGTGAGTATATAACGCCCCACCACAGCCAGATTGGAAGGGGCTTTATCAGGAGCCGGTTTTTCCACAATACTCTTGATTTTTGACACACCTTCATACAGACTTTCCGGTTTGATAATACCGTATTTATCAGTTTCGGCTTCTTCAATTTCCTCAACCGCAATCACACCACAATGTTGTGTGTTATAAATGTTGACCATTTGCGATAAACAAGAATTTTCCTCACCATCAATCAAATCGTCAGCCAAAATCACCGCAAACGGTTCATCACCCACAACTGGTTTTGCACATAGCACGGCATGACCCAACCCTAATGCTTCAGGCTGGCGAATATAAATACACGACACGCCTTCGGGCACGATATGTTTTGCCATTGCTAGCAAATCATGTTTGCCGCGCCGTGCTAATTCGTCTTCAAGTTCTTGATTTTTATCAAAATGGTCTTCAATAACACGTTTGCTGCTGCTTGTGACAAAAATCAGTTGTTCAATACCGGCTGCGACAGCCTCTTCAGCGGCATATTGAATTAAAGGCTTGTCCACAATGGGTAACATTTCCTTGGGGCTGGCTTTCGTCGCAGGTAAAAACCGTGTCCCTAAGCCCGCTACAGGGAATACGGCTTTGCGGATTCTTTTTTTGATTTCCATAGAAAATTGTCCAAAACAAATTGTTAGAAATTTAGGCTTTTATTATTACAGCGCAGGAACCGATTTGCAACCAGTTCAAAACGTTTCTATTTGAGAACCGCGCCTTCAAAACATTGCAAGTTTGAAAAGCAAACACCGCCCGGTTCAAAGATTTAACTAAAGTATCACCCTGCTTTTCATGGGCTTCCAACTTAAGGTGGGACATTTTATCTTATAATTATTTAGTACAACGGATTAGCGAAATGAACGGATAGGGTGTTTAGCAATAGGGATTAAGTATCAATCACCCATAAGTGTAGGCAGACGAAGCAATACAATTAGGCTATCACTTAAAATCTGATAAAGGTATTATTTTACCTTCTTCCTGAACTTTATTGAGATAGGTTAAATCAGCCGTAACGAGTGTTGCATTATCTTGGGAAAGTGCAACGGCATGATAAAGCGTATCAAACAAGTGATGGTTATAAGTTTTAGCAAGCCGACAGGCTACATTTAAGACAACAGAATCATTGCATACGGGCAGTTCCATTGCGTGGAGCAAACTGATGACATTTTCGGCCTGCTCAGGCCGTAAACGTGTTATGACTGCCGCTACTTCTGCCAGCCAATGGACGGGTTGCAAGACCTTTATCTTGTCGTCTCGCAAAGCTGTTAGGATGTCCAAAGCAATGGGTATATCCGCTTCATCTGGGAGCCGTCGGTTAAAAACCACTTAACAATAACACTCGCGTCAATGACCCATGTTTTCATGGCCTATCCTCACAACGTGCGGTCATAATTTCTTGTGTGGTTACTGGGGGAATGGATTGTCGCAATGCCAATAACGCATCAATGGCTTGTACTCGTTTACGTCGGTTTTTTTCTTCTTCTATCGCCTGTGTCATCAAATGGCTTATAATTGCGTTTTGATCTTTACCGAAAAATATCTCATTAAAGGCATTTTTAATCTCTTCAGGTACACTGAAGCTCACTGTTGTCATAATTTAACTCCTTTTCTGGTTTTTACACCTGAATTATACTCTGTTTAAATGCGGGGATATAAATGTTTATAGTCTGCGAACTATTGTTCTAAATGTGCTTGTTCCATATGAGTTAATGTTTGTATATCGGATTGCAGCAACGTTTCATAGCGTTCATCTTCAAAACGTTGTGGTTGTAAACACTTTTTGCGAATAAAATAAAATCAACAATTTCTGCTAACGCATCGGGCGGTAGCATTTGAATACCCTCAAAAATCAGTTGTTGATAAGTTTGTTCTGGCTTTATCATTTTGTATTCCTTCTGGTTTAAATACATGTTTGAATCAGACAATTAGACAAATAACCGCCCCCCAAAGCATACGGATTTTCGGAATTAACGGATATGGTATTTAGTACAGCGAATTACGTGGATAAACGAATTATCAATACTTTGATT
>QNER01000930.1 GCA_003646175.1 Candidatus Parabeggiatoa sp. nov. 1 | reverse complement strand
CGGGGGCAATCTGGACATTCTAGTGATCCCGCTTTGGGCAACAGTGCCTTGGAAGGTATGTATCAAGTCATCGGGGAATTGTTGAAATGGCGTAAGCAGTTGCAAGCGGCCTACATTAATCCGTTATTCCAAGTGCCGGTGCCAACGATGAATTTTGGACATATTCATGGCGGCGATAATCCTAATCGGATTTGTGCGGATTGTGAACTGCGACTGGATTTGCGCCCATTACCGGGTATGGATTTGGGGGAGTTGCGGGCGTTGCTCCGGCAACGTGTGCAACAAGTTTTGGAAGGTAGCGGCTTGGCTGTTGAATTTGTGTCGCTGTTTGAAGGTATTCCAGCGATGGAGACATCTGCCGAAACGGAGATCGTCCAAGTTGCGGAGCGTTTAACCAAACACCCCGCTGGAGCCGTTGCGTTTGGCACGGAAGCCCCTTATTTAAACGCGCTGGGTATGAACACCATTGTGTTAGGTCCCGGCGACATCGCGCAGGCGCATCAGCCCAATGAATTTATCGCATTGAACCGATTGCAGCCAATGATAGATCTTTTAACACAATTGATTAGGCATTTTTGCTTTTTCCATTGAAGTACTTGATTTAGGGCAAAACCTTCAAGGTTTCCAAAACCTTGAAGGTTTCTAACACTGAGGAAGGTTTCTAACTGAGGGCAAAACCGTAAAGCGTTTCCAAAACCTTGAAGGTTTCTAACTGTCTTTTCTCATTCAACTTGAAACCTCAAACGTTCTTCTTCCAAAATTTGGTACAGAGCGTCATTTTCAGCAAGTGCGATATCCTTAAACTCGGATATATCTCTTTCCTCTTTGAGTTCTTCGTGCGTGAAATGTAACTCATCTTTCAAGCGTGAGTTTTCCGTTCTAAATTGTGAGTTTTCCGCTCTCAATTGTGAATTTTCCTCTCGCAATTGCGCTTTTTCAATCCGCAACCGTGAAATATCCGTTTTCAAACGTGCGTTCCCTTCTTTCAGAAGAATAAAAGAATCACTATTCCCAGGGAGGCGTATTTTTGAAGGCCTTGGAACTTTAACTGTCATTATATATTATCCTGTTTCTACAAAATGGAACGGTTTTTATTTAACCCGAATATTTAAAAAACAATTTCCTGGATTTTTTATAAGTCGTTAATTTATAAGTTATTTTACTAAAAAATGCGGTAGTCCTGTAGAAGTAATGATGATGTCCAAACGGATGCTATCCCTTCTCAGGGATAGTATCCGTAAAATCACTACATGTACCGGACTGCCAAAAAGGTGCTATAAAATAATTTGCGCCTAGTACACTGTCAATCATTAACTGTCTGGTTGATAATTTACTAACTATAGATATTCAGATAAATAGTTTCACGGATAGCATCCCATCGAGCGGGATACTATCCGTCACGACTTGTGTTCTTTGCTCCGCAAAAACTGCTGAAAAACTATATATGAATGTTATAAAATTAATAAAATTGTCACCCGACACTTTTTGCTTGACAGTGTACCAGTACCTTGTCAAGGTGATATTGACGGGTAATGTACCCCACCAGGTAGTTACACTGGCTGTATTATTATAGTCAGTGTAACTACCTGGTTGGATTGTCCCATTGGCGCATATAGGGACGCACCCTACCCGACAAAACCAATCTGATATAAGTACTATAGATGTTCATATAATTAATTTCACAAGTCAAAGTTAACGGATACTATCCCATCGAGGTATAGCAGCAGTGAAGTTACATTATTTTTCTGAAAAACTATAGCAGTCAAGTTTCGCAAGAATATTCGGTTGAGTAATCTGCGAAAACCCACTAAATCCGCCGCAACAAGTGACTGGCGATACTTGTTCCCTCCGGTAATCCTTACAAACCAATGCCGGTGCATTTAAATCACCTAATAATTTCAATATTTTTAGAATTTCAACATCAACTGGTTATAACGGATTTTTTGGAGCCCCTAATCTCGTGGTTTTAAAGTCTTGATAGTGTTCCTAATCGAAGTCTCGAAGGGTGGTGGTTTTATTATTTCCTTAAAGCTTAAAGGTTTTAGGTGAAAACATAAGCTGAAAAAACAATCAGTTATTTGATAACCCATGACTCATTACCCTCGAACCATTACCCAAGCCCTCCCCTTTCATCCGTTACAATCAGCCATTATCCAAAACTCCCTAGTATTAAGATTAGACAGTTTTTCAATGTTTATCAAATATTGGGCGGAAATATTTTCGATGATAATTAGGAATTAGGATTGTAAGTTAAAAATAGCGTTTAGTAACAAGTATTTATACAATTACCTATTTTCAATCCGCAACTAATAACTTGTAGAAAAGTTGAGTTTATGACTTCGCACAATTTACCCAATGATCTCCAACAATTTGTTGATTGGTTTCGCAGTGCATCACCCTATATCCGTGTTCACCGTGGCCGTACTTTTGTCTTATGTTTTGGGGGAGAAGCCGTACAAAATCCTAGCTTTTCCTATCTGATTCACGATATTGCGTCACTGAGCAGTTTAGGCATACGCTTAGTACTGGTACATGGCATTCGCCCACAAATTGAACAAGGTTTGCAAGCGCGTGGGCTGCAATCACATCATGTCAACGGCACACGTATCACTGATGATGTCACGCTCAGTTGTGCCAAGGCAGCTTGTGGGGAAGTCCGGGCCGAAATTGAAAGCCTTTTATCAAAGGGAGGTCGCAATACCTCCACAACTGATGTTCGCATTCGCACGGCTTCCGGCAACTTTATTACCGCTCGCCCCCTTGGAGTGCATGAAGGAGTGGATTATTGTTACACAGGAGAAGTCCGCCATGTTGATGCCGCAGCCATTACGCGCCGACTTGATGAAGGATGTATCGTGCTGATTTCCCCGATTGGCTATTCCCCCACCGGAGAAATTTTCAAGTTACTCACGGAAAACGTTGCCACGAGGGTTGCCATTGCTTTACGAGCCGATAAATTGATTTATTTGAGCGAAAATGGGGGCATACATGACAGTGCTGGGCGATTAGTACGACAATTAACACTACTTGAAGCGCACAGCTTGCTGAAAAATAAACAACATTTTGAAAATAAACAACATTTTGATTTTAAAAGACAATTAACCAATGCGGTGCGGGCCTGTCAAAATGGCGTACAACGTGTGCATATCGTCTCGCGGCGACAAGAGGGTGCTTTATTGCTGGAATTATTCACTCGCGATGGCATAGGGACGCTCATTAGCACGGATCCATTTGAACACATCCGCTTTGCGACTATAGATGATATTGGTGGCTTGCTTGAACTCATTGAGCCTTTGGAAGAGGGGGGTATTTTGGTGCGTCGCTCCCGGAAAAAATTGGAAATGGAAATCAATCATTTCACAGTGCAAGAGAGAGATGGGATGATTATTGCCTGCGCGGCCTTGTATCCTTTTGCAGATGAAGGCATGGCGGAATTAGCTTGTTTAGCTGTGCATAGCAATTATCGGGGGGGCAATCGAGGCTCAGCCTTATTGGCTTTTTTGGAGCGCGAGGCACGCAAAGATGGAATCGAGCGTATTTTTGTACTAACCACTCAAACGGCCCACTGGTTTCAGGAAAGAGGTTTTGTTGCGGCTGAGTTGAATTCGTTGCCCATATCACGACGGGCCTTATATAACTATCAGCGCAACTCTAAGGTGTTTGTGAAGCGATTGTGACAGCATCCTTCAAAAGTAGTTGATAAGTACCTTCGCTAAGAATTTTCTTTGTACAGGACAAAAAAGTGCTGAAGTTGTGATGCTATCGCTTTTTTGTGGCGTATGTATCACTTTTAAGGTTTAAAAATATTGGGTGGATATCTTGCGGTTTTTGAGTGATACTATCGCAGAAACAAAGCGATAGCATCACGACTTGATGACATTT
>QNER01000929.1 GCA_003646175.1 Candidatus Parabeggiatoa sp. nov. 1 | reverse complement strand
TGCAAAGGTTCAGCACGGGCTAAGTCACCTAAGTCTTCGTAGACGACTGCTAAATTGTTCAAACTTGTAGCAACCATGGGATGTTCTTTGCCATAAACTTTTGTCCTAATAGCCAACCCCCGTTGATACAATGGCTCAGCACGAGCATAGTCGCCTAAGTCTAAATAGAGCCCAGCCAGATTATTTAAGCTTGTGGCAACTTTTGGATGTTCTTTGCCATAAACTTTTTCCCATATAGCCAATGCACGTTGATACAAAGCTTCAGCACGGGCTAAGTCACCTAACTTTTGATAGAGTCCTGCCAAATTGTTCAAGCTCATAGCCACATCAGGATGTTCGTTGCCATAAACTTTTTCCCATATAGCCAATGCCCGTTGATGCAATGGCTCAGCATGGGTATAGTCGCCTAAGTCTGAATAGATTCCAGCTAGATTGTTCAGGCTCGAGGCAACATCGGGATGTTCTTTGCCATAAACTTTTTCCCGAATGGCTAGGGCACGTTGATGCAAAGTTTCCGCACGGGCTAAATCACCTAAGTCTGAGTAAAGTACTGCCAAATTGTTCATACTCGTGGCAACCTTGGGATGTTCTTTGCCATAAACTTTTTCCCTTATAGTCAAAATACGTTGATATAAAGGTTCAGCACGGACATAGTCGCCTAACTCATAATAAACACCAGCGAGTTCATTCAAATCTAAAGCCACTTCAGCATGTTCTTTTCCATAGATTTTTTCATCAATAGCAAGCACACGCTGCAAAAGAGGCACAGCTTGGGCGTACTTATTTTGATTTTGGTAGACTTTAGCCAGTTTATATAAACTGGCTGCTACCTTAAGATGTTCTTTTCCAAACACTTTTTCGCGAATGGCTAGGGAACGTTGATGCAAAGGTTCAGCACGGGCATAGTCGTCTAACTCCCTATAAAGTTCACCCAAATCATTCAGGCTTGTGGCAACCGAAGGATGTTCTTTGCCATAAACTTTTTCCACAATGGCTAGGGCACGTTTATGCAAAAGCTCAGCGTGAACTAAGTCGCCTAAGTCATCATAGACTGATGCTAGATTGCTCAGAACCGTGGCAACAAGAGGATGTTCCTTGCCATAAACTTTTTCCCTTATAGCCAAAACACGTTGATATAAAGACTTAGCGCGAGCGAAGTCGCCTAACTTACTATAGAGTTCTGCCAGATTATTTAAGCTTGTAGCAACTTTAGGATGTTCTTTGCCATAAAATTTTTCTCTAATGGCTAGGGAACGTTGATGCAAAGGTTCAGCACGGGCATAGTCGCCTAAATTTCTATAAATTTCACCCAAATTATTCAAATTCGTAGCAACATCGGGATGTTCTTTACCATAAATTTTTTCATCAATGGCTAGAGCACGTTGATATAAAGGTTTAGCACGGACTAAGTCGCCTAACTTATAATAAACCCCAGCCAGTTCATTCAAATCTAAAGCCACTTCAGCATGTTCTTTTCCATAGATTTTTTCATCAATGGCAAGCACGCGCTGCAACAGGGGCACCGCTTGGGCGTACTTATTTTGATTTTGGTAGACTTTAGCAAGTTTATACAAACTGGTTGCTACTTCAACATGTTCATTTCCAAACACTTTTTCGCGAATCGCTAGGGCACGTTGATATAAAGGTTCAGCACGGACTAAGTCGCCTTTGTTGTCATAGAGTTCACCCAAATTGTCTAGGATCGTAGCAACATCCTGATGTTCAGGGCCAAAGATTTTTTCACCAATAGAAAGCGCACGCTCGAAAAGCGGTTGGGCGCGCGCATAATCCTTTTGATTCTGGTAGAGGATTGCCAGCTCATTGAGACTGATACCCAGTCCAAGATGTTCACCCCCTAAGATTTTTTCTCCAATTGCAATGGCACGTTGATAAAGCGGTTCGGCGCGAGCATAATCGTTTTGAAGCACATAAAGCCAAGCCAAATGATTAAGCGTTGGAATAAGCGATTTATCCTGAACCCCAAGCCATTTTTCCTTAATGGCTAGGGATTGTTGATAAGCTTGTTCAGCCTCACTTAAGCGTTTTTGTTCACGGTAATCGTCACCTTGATTATGCAATGTATCTGCTTGTTCCAATTGAGTTTTTCTTGAGTCACCCTTGGTTTTGTTTAGGGCCTCTAATTGGGCTTTTCTTTTCAAACTGAGCCTCACGCGACTTAATATCTTCCAGGTTGGTTCGTCTAATAGCCCAGTTTGAGGGACTTTAATATCCATTTGAAAGTCCATTAATGCAGCGGTAACGGAGTCAATTTCCACCGAATCTAGTTTGTGGGTAAAATAACCCATCTCGGCTAACAGTGCCGCTACCAAATGGCGTTCGGTTTTGTTTAAGCGATTGAGTTGTTCCGTTGACAGTGGAGACAACAGGGCAGCCATTCCCACTAAGGGCAATCCATTGCTAAAACACAACACGATTGCTAATATGATGTTTTTCATCGTTTTCTCCTATTTTTTTCACAGAGATAGTTGCAAATAACTGACTTTCGTGGATACAGTGCTGTGGTATTTATACTGGAAGTACAGCGGATTGACGGATTTTTCGGATTTTGATAATCAGTACAGCGGATTGACGGATTTTTCGGATTTGATTTATTTTACTATAAAATGGATCATCGGTAATAGAACTACAAATATTGCATTATTTTATAAAAGATTAAATATAAGTATTATAATTATCCGGAAAATAGGAATGCGCCCCATTAGACAATACCATAAAAAAATCAGTTTATACCGTCAATCAGTTGTACTCAGTTCTTTCTACTCAGGCTTCAGCGGTTGGTTTTCAATGATTTGTCTTCCCCATATTTTGAAGTGATGCTATCGCTGGTTTTTTCTGATGATTTGACAGATACTATCCCCAAAAAAAGGGATAGCATCTGGAACGACCGTTTTGACAGATACTATCCCCAAAAAAGGGATAGCTTTAAGTAAGTTCGTGATGCTATCGCTGGTTTTGGCGATAGTATCACTTTAAGCTCGTGATGCTATCGCTGTTTTTTAGCGATAGTATCACTTTAAGCTCGTGATGCTATCGCTGTTTTTTAGCGATAGTATCACTTTAAACTCGTGATGCTATCGCTGTTTTTCGCGATAGTATCACTTTCCTCTCGTGATGATTTGACAGATACTATCCCCAAAAAAAGGGATAGCATCTGGAACAACGAGTACACTTTTTACAGATACTATCCCCAAAAAAAGGGATAGCATCTGGAACAACGAGTACACTTTTTACAGATACTATCCCCAAAAAAAGGGATAGCATCTGGAACAACGAACTTTTTACAGATACTATCCCCAAAAAAGGGATAGCATCTGGAACGACAGATACTATCCCCAAAAAAAGGGATAGCATCTGGAACGACAGTTTTGATAGATACTATCCCAAAAAAGGGATAGCTTTAAGTAAGTTCGTGATGCTATCGCTGGTTTTGGCGATAGTATCACTTTAAGCTCAGAAATAAGCAAACGCCGTCGCCCAACCGATGCCGGATTGCTCACACATCTGCTGGGCATCCTCCGTAAAACCACCCAATGAGAGAAAACCTGCCAACACCATTTGTTCCGGGTGCAAGGCTTGATAAACGGTCACCTTCTCTTGAAAATCTTCCACATCTTTGGCAGCCGTCTTCGTTTGTCGCTTCCGTACTTCCACCAACACCACCCGCTCATCACTCGACTCGGCCACCACATCCAACTCCATCTTCTTGCCATCCGAACGTTGAATCATCACCCGTGTCTGCACATCCGTTAGGTTCAATTCGCGCTCATCACTGATTCCCGCAAAATAAGCCCCCAACTTAAACCGCTTCCGGCTCCTGAAGGCATTGGCTAATAAATACTCTCCCATCACCCCCAACACTTGA
>QNER01000928.1 GCA_003646175.1 Candidatus Parabeggiatoa sp. nov. 1 | reverse complement strand
TAGGATGTTGGGTGTGTTCATATTAGGTTTGGTTTATTGATGGTGTTTGACGCGAAGGGCGCCCTTAGTACAACGGATACGCGAAATAAGCGGATAAAAATATAAGGTTCATCTTGATGTTTTGTGATTCATAAAAGTAATACTTTGAACTGTTTTTTAAAAGCCGGTGTTTAAAATTGCAAGTATTGAGAATAATCAATCTCGGAAAGCCTTATCCGTTTATTTCGCGTATCCGTTGTACTTAAATGTCCGTGGTGCTAACTGTCCGTGGCAAATGGGAATACGCACGACGCGGAGCGTCATTTCAGGCATTCCCAAACAGAGTTTGGGAACGAGAAAAGTTTGGGAACGAAAAAAGTACCTATAGCAAACACCGCATGACTCTATACTGAAATTATTGACTAACTCACTGAAAATAAACAATTTAATGTTTTAAAATAGTACAAAGTCATATGGTGTTTGCTATAGTACAAGAAAGCGGAAGTGGTAAGTCCACCCCAAACTTTGGGGTTTCGGGAAATCCGCTGCGTTCCATTCCCGAAACAACAGGGTAACTCACGGGCGGTAGAATCTGATTTGTTGCCACGCCAAACTATAAACTTTGGGGTTTCGGGAAATCCGCTCCGCTCCATTCCCGAAACAACATGGTATTCCCGAAACAACATGGTAACCTATTTTACATTTAGGGCCACGTTTGGGCATTGAAAGATGTGGTAAAATAAGTTTGTTAAAGTCTTCTTCATTCAATTGAGTTGGCATTGGCGTAGATTGGGTTTTGGAAGTTGATAGTTTTTACATGATTTTTGTTTGTGGTTAATATTTCGCTCAATTATGCAGTATAGTAACTACTCAGCCTAAAAAAATATTTAATTTTCAAACAGTTTATAACTTATTAAATGATTTAATAGCACTATTAGTTAAATCTATTAACTAATAAAATCAATAAATTATCTAAAATAAATCCTATTGATATGCCCATTAATAATGTTTATATTTGTTATTTTTCAATGATCTATAAAATTTTGGATACCTGAGTAGTTACGCAGTATCTTATATAAAACTCGCAACCACCTCCCAATATATTTTTTTCCAAGCGTAATTTGGACTAAAATTATTGGTGTCATTTTTTCATCACCTTTTTTTTGCATTTAGGCATTTTACAGAAAGGAGAGCATCTCAACATGAAATTGAGTATTTTTTTAACTTTAAGCACACTGGCCGCATTGGCTTGGTGTTCATCGATTTTTGCACACCCGGGTAGAACAGATGCCTACGGATGCCACATGAATCACAGCACTGGTGTTTATCATTGTGATCATAACGATGATGGTGACAGCGGCAGTAGTGGTGGTAGTAGTGGTGGCAGTAGCGGTTCTATTGGTTCTCGAATTGATCCAGATCCAACGCTGGTTCCCCCGCTTGCCTTGGTTCCTGAACCTGCTGACCTGATTGAAACAGTTATGATTACCGGAAAATTGGAAGGGGAACAGAGGTATTCCTACTTTTCTGTTAATACGTCAGCATTACACACTCAACTAGCCATAGAATTGGCCAGCACTTCCCCTTCACCTATCATTCTTGATGTGAATAAAGGGGCATTTTTTCCAGAACAGATAACATGCAGCAGCAATTTTGGTGCTGAAATCAGTGCGGAACCAATCAAGGACGGATATGTGTGTACTATACCTAACGATGGCAACAACGTTTGGTATATTCTGGTAAAACGAGGGCTATTTGATGTTGATGAATACCGCTTGAAAGTCACATTGCACGTCGTTTGTCCCGCCGTTTTTTCATGGACAGATGGAATATTATCTATTCCTGTGGTTGAGGCCAACAATACTTTTTACCGGGCCAACTTAGAAATGATTCCAGACAGTTCTCCATTGTCGTTTACGGTTAAAGATGCTATTCCAATTGAACACCAAGTATCAACCGATAGCGTGTGTCAGACGGTGTTTTCATGGCCAGATGGAATGTTATCCATCCCCAAGGTTAGGGTCGATGACGCTTTTTTTGAAGTACAAATGCGAATCATTCCCGGACGTGAACCACTCTCATTTTCGATAACAAGTGCCGAGCCTATTAATATAATACCTTGAGAGACAAACCTTGTTACGTACGAAAAAAAAGCCCCCAAGGCGCGAGCCAAAGAGGCTTTTTTTTTCCGTTTTTCGGGCTTCAATCAACAGCTAAGTTTTGCACGTCTTCAAAGAGGCAGGCTACCAACTTAAGCCGGGACAATCTGTAAATTCGGCTTCCAACTTTAGGCGGGACAAATGTAGGGTGGATATTGCAGCGCGTCGGAACCAAATGGTCCTTCGTTCTGAAGACACTTCGTTTAAGTAACGAAACGCTAAATCGTTGGATCGTGAAGTGTCCCGCCCTAAGTGGGTAGCCAAGAGGCCAATCCAAAATGGGACAAGGTTCAACGGATTTTTCTGGAATACTATACAATTTCACATAATACAATTCCAAAATATACGGGATTGATATCCGTGAAATCCCTGGATTTAATCAGGAAAAATTCGCTCAAAAGTCATTATGATGGTCATATCTGTCAGGGGTAAACATCGTTCCTTAGCCATGTTGTTTAATTTTGCCATTGTGGCACTCTGAGCACTTTGAATCCTGCGAGAAGAGTAAGAGTCGCAAAATCTCTGGATTCCCGCTTTCGCGGGAATGACGCACGAGAATTTTGTACTGTATTGAATCGGGAAACGCTATAAGTCTTTAAGAGTCGCAAAATCTCTGGATTCCCGCTTTCGCTGGAATGACGGAAGCTGAGTGCGTAACATGAGTTATTGAGTGTGAAAATATCGGCAATTTCTAGTTAGTACTTGAAAGTTGAATCAGGTATGTGTTGTGTTTATTCGTTAATTTCTAAATTCGTTGTACTATTAGACATGATGCCATTTTTGACAAACTGATAGGTGGTAAGGTTATCGTCGTTTTTAAAATCCTTTCTTATATACAATCCTTGTAGTTATTGTTTGGGTTTAAAGAAAACTTGATCATCGAGTTACAGAAATCGGATTTCTCAATCATTTCAGCCAATATTCCAAAATCTCTTGCGCCGTCTCTTGATCGTTGGCGTTTTTTACCAAACTACTCAATGAGTATGATAATTCATCCGATTTTTTGGCAACGGGATTTTTTACCCCTTTAAACATATCACCACGTAAGATGGATAACCAATTTAATAATTCGGCGGTGGCAGGTTTTTTATGTAAGTCATAGTCATATTGCCGCAATAGCAAGAAAAATTCCAGTGCTTTAGCCAAAAAATCATCGCCTTGGGTAAACTCGGCTAAACGTTTTATGACAATTTCTTCCAAACGCGCCCTGTCTGGAAATGGGATATTGTAGTAAATGCAGCGGCGCAAAAACGCATCAGGTAAATACTTTTCAGCGTTGCTCGTTAGGACCAATATCGGTTGTAGTTCTTGATTGGCTTCAATTTTTATATTTTTGCCAAGCTCTGGCATATAAAAATGGTAATGTTCGACTTCGTTGAGAATATCGTTAGGAAAATCCCGCGGCGCTTTGTCGATTTCATCAATGAGCACCACTGAGCGACGTGGTTCTGTGTAAGAAGAATCCAACAACGGCAACAAATCGACAATTTTGTCCTTGGGATTGCTATGGACAATCGCGTTGCCCAACGCATTGAGTTCGATGTAATCAGCGGCGTTGACTTCTTTCTTAAGAAATGCCGCTTGTTGGGCTGCCCGAAAATGCCCAATAGCATCGTACATATAAAATAACTCACGGGCGGTAGAATCGGACTTGGTTTCAAACTTCAGTGGTTTGCCTAAACCAAGTTGCCACGCCAAACTATAAGCCAATTGGGTTTTACCGGTGCCCGGTTCCCCGGTTAGCAGCAAAGGC
>QNER01000927.1 GCA_003646175.1 Candidatus Parabeggiatoa sp. nov. 1 | reverse complement strand
TTAAAGAAGAATACTTATTTATAATGAATTTATAATGAATTTATAATGAATTTATAATGAATTTATAATGAATTTATGATGAATTTGAATGACTCCATTTGGTAACTTGTTGAATTTAAAGGGCTTTAAAATTTGGCACATACATTGCTTAACTCTTAGACATCGCATTAATAAAGGTTGCGAGGCAGAAACGAACTGAGCCATCTGCCAATCTGAATGTTTTATCCAGAAGGCCCTATAAATTTATTATAGTGTCGTTCAGAAGGCCGACGGCTTAGTCACCGTGAGTCCAACAAGTCCAAAGATTGGGTAATCGTTTAAGTCAAATCTTAGGGCCTTGCGGAAAAATAAAATACCCAAATAAGTAATTTACCCGACATTCATCACACCCCTTTTAAGTTTTTGATAATCAAAGATAAAATTAAATTTATGGGCTTATAAAATAAAGTTAAAATTACATATGAATTCAATGACTTATAAGAATGGTGTGCTGAACGTGGGATTTACAATTCAATTAGTTTTTAACTGTACCGTGCGAAGATTTATAAAAAATGTTGACCTTCGCTAATTAACTGTATCAAATGCTTCTCGTTTTTTGCAAGCCCTTTTTTATAAATGGGCTTTGTAAATGGAGACAGATGATAAATTGGGAGAAATTATTCTGCTTGACAATTGTTTTTTTAGAGTATCTGATAACTGACTGACTCTGGCGGTGGTGTTATGGATAAAAAAGTTTATTCTTAACAACTTGAAAAAATTCAACTTAGAAGGAAAACGATATATGATAACTGCGACATCCCTGGCTGCAATCCAAAACAACTCCACTCAATCCATCCAGTTCATAAATCTCCAAGTGTCTCGTGACGGCCGGCAGATTGAAGCCGGTGGTTACGTTATTTTTCCCACTGATCTCAAACCCGAAGTACCCTGGGGCCAAAACCCTATATTCGACTCAAGCTCTAAAGACCATCACTTTGAGATTGATATGGGCAACGGTAAGGTGGTGTATGTCTGGCAATCCAGTGACCCTGTGGACGGCAGTCAGATACGATATGGTGAAAGTGCTGATCCCTCAGATTCTTCGTATTCACTAACGCCCATTCCAGGTGACAGCGTGACAGGCGGTAACAAATGTCTGGTCATCAATTCTGATCTTTCTCTGACGATTTATGACTGGTGGAAAACCGGCGTAATCCAAAAAACTCAATTGCCCCAAATCGGAACGCTCTCAACCAACGAAGTAGCATGTTTCACAACCGGCATAAGCCGTAAAGAAGATGGAAAGGTTTTTGAACGCAGTGTTGTGACTTTATCTGATCAGTCTTTACAAGATGATAGGATTTCCATTGATCCAAGTGTCACTTTTCAGACAATTATCGGCTTTGGCGGCGCATTTACAGATGCAGCGACACTCAATATATGTAAAATGTCTTCATCAGTAAAAGAGCAAATTCTTGAGCTTTATTTTGGCCAAGAAGGAAGTGGTTATTCTGTCGGCCGTGTTCCGATAGGGGGTACGGACTATTCAGAAACTTCATACAGTTATGTCGACTCCCATATCCCGGATCCCAGCCTGGACAGCTTCAGCCTCACCGCTATGGACACGGAATACAAAATTCCACTCATTAAAGCGATCAATAATAAGCGGAGTGAGCCTCTTAAACTGTTTTCCAGTGTTTGGACCGCGCCTCCCTGGATGAAAGACAACAAGGCTTGGGTTGGTGGAAAACTGAAACATGAATATTACGGGATTTGGGCAAACTATTTCGTCAAATTCTTCTACGCCTACGCTGAATGTGGTTTGCACTTTTGGGCCTCTACCGTGCAGAACGAACCCAGCTTGCCACGGGGAATGGGAGGAGGATTTTATGCACCTCAAATTGAATCAATGTGGTATACCCCGGAAGAACAAGCAAAGTTTATTGCAGTTCATCTGGGCCCGGCGTTAAAGCAACATCACCCGACTGTCGAACTCATGTGCTACGATGATTCAAAAAAGTCATTTTTGGCTTCCTCACAAGGCAGAATGCCGGAAGATATTGTGACTATGCTCAACTATCCTGGTGCATCCCAGTATATCAGGGGGATTGCTTTTCACTGGTATCAAAAATCTTTACCCCCAATATGGAAGTCAGAGTGCGACGGTATTCCATGGTGCCCCAATGCTTTGACAGAAACCCATAAATGGTTGCAGGACAATAACTACGGTGATAAATACCTGTTTCCTACAGAAGCTTGTCAGAACATGACTGATGGCCCTATCAAGGATATCAATGCTAAATGGGAACAGGCGGAAGAGTATGGCATGGATATTATTGCCGACCTTAATAACTGGGCAGTGGGTTGGATGGACTGGAATCTGGCTTTGGATATGGAAGGAGGACCCTGTCATGTCCCAGGCAAGCGAGGCAACCCGCTCATTTGGTGTGATCATGCGAGTAATACATTCTTCGTTCAGCCAATGTTTTATTACTTTGCCCACTTCACCAAATTCATTATACCGGATTCGATCAAGATCGAAGTCGAATCAGAACTTGTCCCATATCTTCTGTGTACAGCATTCAAACGGCCGGATAACTACATTGTCATCGTCGTCCAAAATCAGAGTAACAACCCTCGCAACTGTCAAATCTATGTCAAAGACAGTGGTTATATTCCAGTGGCTATCTCTGGCTACTCTATCCAAACGTTGGTATTCTCTGCTGGATGAAACAAATGCAAATATACTGGGAAGAGTGTAACCTGGGCACCGATTCAGTTCAATACACACACAAGTGATTATGTGCTGGTACATCTAGTCGTATCAAGTATTTGAGTAGCATTAGGATAGGATGATAATTTATTGATATTTAAGGGATTTATATAAAATTGAAGCAGTGCCAATTTCTCAGTATCCAATTTAATCAAAAAACCCTTAGACTTTCTAGTCTCAGGGTTTTTTTATGCCTTCAAAATCTAGTTCATTCTAATCTGGCCAAAAAACCAGAACATCAAACCGTTCTCTATTATTACAAGAAAGAGAATTTTCATTGCAATCAGCTATATTGCCAATTTTCCTATATAAGCGTGGACTTTGGAGCATGTTCAGAAACATTGTAATTGACTGCACTGCCTGGTTTTCTTATTAACCGAAATCTATTGATAACTACCTATCTTATATACATTCTAATTGACTACATTGCTAACGTTCCTATCAACGAGTCAGTTTTATAGGGTGTCGCATGTACATTGTAATCGGCTATATTGCCAATTTTCCTGTCAATAATCGGTGGTTGACGCTCGGAGCGGTTAATGAAAAAGCCCCAAGGCTTCTAAGCCTTGGGGCTTTTTTTATGCTTCAAATCGACCGAATAAAATGGGCAATTATGTCCATCACAACTACTCACCCTTCGGCTCTTTAGGCTCGAATCAAAAACTTGCCCCCCGGCTCCAACAACTCAAAACCCACCACTCCGCCGCCTTTTGCCACATATTCCAAGTATTCACCCGAATCACCACCTTCACTTGATCGGGTTGTGCATCAATCACAAACGCCACCCACTTATTCTCAAGGATTTCAATATCAGTGGGTAACTCATTTATTTTAATATTAAATTTTATTTTACCCGTCACCCGTTCCGCTGCACCTGCGGTGATAATGTTTTAGGTTGCTCTGGCATTGGGGTGGTGCTTATTAAAACGGATACTGTCCCATCGAGGTATAGCATCCGGAAAATTGTTAAAACGGATACTATCCCTAAGAAGGGAGAGCATCCGGAATAATTAATTGCCAAAACGGATACTATCCCTAAGAAGGGATAGCATCCGGAAAATGACACGTTTCATCCAAAGCCTTTCTTAAATCCGCATTCTCACTGCGCCACTTCTCAATGATTATTGGGCTGCGTATGTTAT
>QNER01000926.1 GCA_003646175.1 Candidatus Parabeggiatoa sp. nov. 1 | reverse complement strand
CGAGCCCCGTGTCATTTTTTCGACGCTCGCTCCTCCAGTCAGCATAAACTAAGTTTTTGGCCCCAAAAACTTGGTTTATCACCACGACAATGTGGGACACTACTGTCATTTTCATCAATTTAAAGTCATGCCATAAATTGATCCGGTTCTCGGCGGGAGTTGTTGCGTAAAACGGATACTATCCCTAAGAAGGGATAGCATCCGTAAAATAGGGTGTATTTAAAACGGATACTATCCCTAAGAAGGGATAGCATCCGTAAAATAGGGTGTATTTAAAACGGATACTATCCCTAAGAAGGGATAGCATCCGTAAAATTCATTCAATGAAGTTGATAGAAATTATTTAAGTCATAATATGATAGAGTACAGTGGTTACACCGGATTACTTATCAGTGCCTTTTTGGCTGCAACAATTCTCCCCTTTTCTTCCGAAGTTATATTGACAGGTTTAGCGTTGTCTGGAGAATATGACCTTTTCTGGTTATGGTTTTTTGCAACGCTAGGTAATGTACTTGGTGCTATGACAAATTGGGGGCTAGGGCGATATTTGCTTCGCTTTCAAGAAAAACGATGGTTTCCAGTGAGTCAGAAAGATATTCATAAAGCGCATGAAATGTTTTTAAAATATGGTTTATGGACTCTCTTGTTTGCATGGGTACCGGTGATTGGTGATCCGTTAACTTTTATTGCCGGTGTATTTCGAGTACCTATACTCATTTTCACAGTACTTGTTTTCTTAGGCAAGGGCACACGTTATGCACTTGTTATATATTTGTTATAGTTTTTCAGAAAAAATACTTCACGTAACGGATGCTATCCCTTCTTAGGGATAGTATCCGTTAACTACTTGTTATATATTTGTTATAGTTTTTCAGAAAAAATACTTCACGTAACGGATGCTATCCCTTCTTAGGGATAGTATCCGTTAACTTAAAATATGTTTAAGTAACTTATTTTGCAAGTAGTTTCTTGTTAAATACGCCTTTGTTCCGATGCTTTGGTTCCCTAGTGAAAACCTTCAAGGTTTGGCAAACCTTGAAGGTTTCGTGGTGAAAAACTTCAAGGTTTGCTAAACCTAGAAAGTTTCGTGGTGAAAACCTTCAAGGTTTGGCAAACCTTGAAGGTTTCGTGCAGAAATTGCAAAATGTAAAAGTCGAAAGATCAGCCCGATAGGGTACCGCGATTTAGAATGACGGCTTTAGCCTAATGGCACGCACGATAGAAATTTTGGTTGTGTAAGCAAGCCAGGGGCGTTGCCCCTGGCTTTAATAATACGCCCCGTTGGGGCTAGGTTTTTAAGCCCCTTTGGTGCAAAATAATATAGCCAGGGGCAACGCCCCTGGCTATCGTGCGTGCCATTAGGCTTTAGCCTCATTCTTGATTCTCGAATTATTTGTCCCTCCCCTAACTTCACCATTCCTCTTTTGAAAATCTCTATTTACTCCTCCCTCTAACTTTCCGCTTTTAAAATGTTGTTTGATAGCAACTAAGTGCAATCTTATTTAAACAACGAAAAAATTTTCCGCTTAATGATTTTTTATTCCGGTTTTTTGCATTCTTTAAAACTAACTCACTAATTTTTATAGATATTAATCTTGGCATAGAACTTGTATATATATTTATTGGTATTTCACAAGGAAACACTGACATGGCACTTTTGCACTAACGTAGAATTTCATCGTCCCGACATTACCGATGAACGACTAAAGCTTTTATCACATTCCCTTCTCAGGGATAATTTTTGGTAATATTTTAACTTTAATAGGAGAAAATCATGGCAAAATCGTCGAAAACCCCAATGACTCAAACCGCAGCGGCTCGTATTCAAAGTGCGGAGGCAAAAGCTAACGGTGGCAAAGTCGCCAAAGGCGGATTCGCATCCAGAGCGCAAAGTGCCGCGGATCATAAGACTTCCAGTCAGAGTCATAAAAAATAGTTTTGTTGCTCAAGTTGAAGTACCTTAAAGGGTACTGTTCTTTGATGAGTAGGCTTTAGCCTACTTTAGCTGTTAGCCTGGGGATTTATCCCCAGGCTCTAAATACCATAAACATTTTGATTGATAATTTGGTAAACTTAAACCCGTTTTTATAGGGAGGCCTTTTTTTAAATGACGTTAAAAATGAAATTGAAGGATTTACGGGATGTCTTGTCGCAAGATTTGATTGAACGGGATACGCCAATACGCTTGACTTTGTTAGCGGCATTGTCAGGTGAACACTTGTTACTGCTCGGCCCACCGGGCACTGCTAAAAGTGAATTAGCGCGTCGGTTAAAACTGGCTTTTAATGGGGGCAATTATTTTGAACGCTTGTTGACGCGCTTTTCGGTGCCAGAGGAATTATTTGGCCCGTTGTCCATTAAAGCTTTGGAGGAGGATCGTTATGAAAGGTTGACGAGTCGTTATTTACCCACGGCCACAGTTGCCTTTATTGATGAAATCTTTAAGGCGAACAGTGCTATTTTAAATTCGCTACTGACTTTGTTGAATGAGCGTGAATTTGATAATGGTGTTAACAGAGATAAAACACCCTTAAGTTGTGTCGTGGGTGCCAGTAATGAATTACCGGCAGGCGAAGAATTAGACGCGCTGTATGATCGATTTTTATTGCGCTATCAAGTGATGCCGGTGTCACCAGAAAACTTTGCTCAACTGTTAGGTTTAAAAGGCCATTTTAAGCCGAAACCGGATTTGGAATTGCGTTTAACCGTGGAGGAATTGCAGGAAATTCAGGAATCGGCTGATTTGGTAAAGATTCCTGATGATGTTATGGTGTTGTTGCAGGAACTGCGACACTTTTTGATCGAACAACAAATTTATGTGTCTGATCGCCGTTGGCGAAAAGTCGTTAAATTGCTACAAGTTGCTGCTTATACTAATGGCAACAATGAGGTTTCGATTTGGGATTGCTGGTTGTTACAACATTGTCTTTGGGCGACACCTGAACAAAGGCAAGTTATCTTTGATTGGTATCAGTCGCGGGTGGGTACAAAAGCTGCGTTTAATCAGGAGAAGTTTAGCAAGCTGATTGCGGCTTGGGAAAAAAAGCTGGAAGATGAGAAAAACAACCAAACTCAAGCTAGGGATGAAGAAGGTCATCTGCTTTATATTGATTATGACGGAAAAAAGAGTAAAGCTGACAAAGGATTCCTTCAAAGGGGTGGTAAACCAGTTTACCTTGCGCCTCGAACAGAAAAAAATAGTACTAAAAAAGATCGTACTAATCAAGGCCAAGGCTATACAGATGAAGAGTTCAAACAGAAATTTTGTCGCGATTACCATGACAGATTTCATCAGGATCAACAATGGGTAATGCTTACAGATTACTTTCGCAATGATAGCAATCGTCTTGTTTTGAATTTTCAGCCCCTAATGCAACCGACCCGCTATTCTCAACATCACATCAAAGGGCGCGTTGAAGAAACCGACAAGATTGTAAAGGACGTTACTGAGTATCTGGTTCAGATAGATGCACAAATCAGTTCATTGACACAAACGATTAATGATCACCTTTGGATCACAGCAGGCTTTTCGGAACAGGCCAAAAGCACGCTTGAGCAAACACGACAAACGGTGGCGGCTTTGAAAGTGAGAATGACAACAGTCCGCGATGGATTTAGTCATTTGCCGGTAGAAGAAGTATGACACACGGTTTTTGATGCAGATTTGTAGGGTGGGTAAGCGGGCACCAAAACTCAAAATAAACCCTTTTTCAAATTGCCCGCTTGCCCACCGTTCATCTTAAATGTAGGAGAAGCATGGTGGGCAAGCGGGTGGACGGATTTGGGATAATGTTTGATTCATTGCGGCCCGCTTACCCACCCTACGAGACTTTATTTTCATCTATTTATCGGGAGAGGCATGGTGGGCAAGCGGGCGGACGGATTTGGGATAATGT
>QNER01000925.1 GCA_003646175.1 Candidatus Parabeggiatoa sp. nov. 1 | reverse complement strand
TTCTCATAGGCTTTATTAATCCAATCCAGAAAATTTTTTTTGACTTTTACAGGAACGAAAACTATTGGCACCGTGATGGTATTGTCACCTATTGCTTCATCTATGATACGATCTTTATGAGCCTCAAAATTTGCAATCACTTGCTCACGGTTAGAAATAAGCAGTTCATTTTTTGAACCAACTTTTTCATAAAGTACCTTAAAAGGGACTTCTTGACCTTTGGGAGAAAAATAAAAAAAGATTTCCATATTTTGGTTCTCTATCATGTGGGTAAAATGATGAAGATTGCCACCTAAATTCTCAAGAAAAGTGTTATCAATAGGTGGTTTTAAAAATTTCCATGCTTACGATTTAACAACTTTCTAAAGTTTTTGTAAAGATCAAGTTCTCTCAATTTAGCGACTGTGTCGGGCCGTTCTCTATCCGTATAACCCTCTAAAGCCGGTTGATAAACAGACAACGGAAAAATATTAATAGGAAGATGCTCATCATTGAGTTCTCCTTGCACGGCTTTATATAACATTGTGCTAAAAAACTGAGGCATATCCTGATTAATTCTTCCTTGATGTAAAATGTTTCGTTTAGCGTTTTGCAATTTAGTTATCCAAGGTTTTAACTGAATATAGTCCCCAACTTTTTCCAATGTCTCTAATTGACTCAATTTGTCAATCACATAATCTTCATCTCGGCTAGGCGAATTTTTTTTGACTAAACCATGTCGATAAAAAATTACCCTTCTCAGAGTCATTCGGCAATAAGCCCACAGGGGTATAAGTATGGATAATCGGTCCTATTTTTTGTTCAAAAATACGTTCAATTGCGCCAAATGTTTGATTTATAACTGTTTTTTCCTGGTTATCTTTTTCTAATAACGTTTTTAATTGCCGATAAACCCATAAAAACCAAATATTGAAATGATCATCTGCACAACTTCTCTTGTATTCATCATAATATTCATCCTGTGAAGGAAACAGATTACATAAATGAGAATTGGTATCAATAATCACATGCTGTAACGGCTTGATTTCTAATCCTTCTACAATGGTTTTCGCGTTTTGTTTAATGCCAACCAGCAAATCAACAAAATTATTATGTTCATACACTAAAAAAGGATTATCCGTCCAACCCACCGCAAACTCATTATTTTGAGAAAAAGCCTTTTGGAAGGTTATCTTTCTTTGAGTCTGTTTTAATTGAATCATAGTAGATTTAAAGAACGTATTCCCATAAAGTAGCATAGCGGCAGTATCAGTATTCATCGTGTTTAAATCTAATACCAGTATGCCTTCGTTAGTTTTTTCTTCAAGATGATAGGCGAGTAAAAGTAAAGTGACTAATGTTTTGCCTACTCCACCTTTACTACCCGTGATAATATGCCATTCCATAATAAGTGTTATCCTTAAAACTTTTTAGTGACTTTTCGCTTCTTTAACGATATTTTTTCTGTTAGAAAAGCAATGAAAATCCCTAATACAAAACTCAGTGTAGGGCCCCATAATTTCCAAGGAATAGAAAGATTCACATTCACGAAAAAATATGACGTAATAACTGAAATGATAAAAACGACAGTAAACACGCCCAGCCATCTCAAATATTTTCCATATTTGAACCAAAAATATTTTTTCTTAAGTTCACGTACCTTTTCTTCTAATCCTGCCTCTTGATAAGCCTTGATAGCTTTTTCATATTCCTCATCATCTTCTGCTCTTTTTCCCTGCCATTGCCAAATTTCTTGTTTTTTCCTTTTAGCATTTAAGTGAGCTTGATCGTATTTTAATATTTTTTCACAGAGGGCCAGTTGTTCTTTTCTGTTAGTACAAGATTTTACTTCCCTCCATAACAATTCAGTCAATTGATAACGTACCACTTCAGGATAAGACGGATAAAATTTTTCTAAAGCAGTTTGAGCTTCCGCCATTTCTCCCTTTTCTACAAACACTTTTGCTAATAATTTTTGGGCCTCAATATGATGAAAATTGATCCTAATCGCGGTACTCAATTTGTCAATCGCCTCATCAAATTGTTTATGTTGATAAGCAGATTTACCTTCTTGATAATATTGGTCAGATTCTACCCGAATACGTCCTAACTCCTTTTGCATAATTTCTGTCAAGGGTTTGTGGTCAACTACCCATTGACGAAATAATTCGACGCGGAAACAGTAGCCGTTCTGAGCATTCCCTTCAATCATATCCCATTCTTTCAAGTTTTTAGGAGCCGTTTCCAATTCATCAATGACCGTGCCAATACCACTATTGTGCAGATGTTCAATTAATTCTTTCTGTGAAACTGCCTTTTTTCCTAACTCTGCAAAAGCGGCAGTCACAATTTTACACGCAGGCGGCAACCCATTCCATAACCATTCTAGCGCATTTTGCCCTGATTCCTGTTGACTAAACACACGAACAATATTTTCTTCTATTATTTTAGGCGCTACTGTTGGAATATGAATAGGATTGGGATTCCAAAGCTGTTGCCAGATATAAGAACATAACAATTGGGTTAAGTAAGGATGCCCATGGGTTAATTCCCATATTTTATTAGCCGTTTTATTGGACCAATACAAACTTTGATTACTTTCGGACAAACGTATGAGTTTCTCAGTCTCTTGTTTGCTAAGCAGAGAAACACGATAATTGATTACACTTTTAAATAATGCCAGTGCCGCATTAAAGTCACCTATATTGCGTCCAATAGCAAAGATAAAATTGAGTTTTTGAGGATTAATTGGCAATAAATCCGCACGTAAATAACGAAAAAATTCATCCCGCATTTGTTCTGCCTGAGTATCATTGAGCGCATCAAACTCATCAAATAATAACACCAGCGATTGGTTTGACAACTTATCACTTTTTAATAATTCTGCGAGCCATTTGTGGAACTGACGATTCGTATTTTCCCATTGCGGTTTTTCTTCATTGATTTGTTGGCAAATAGTATCAGCTAAATCATTTAAGATGCTCTCTAAGGATTGATGGGCCTTATCCATTAAATCAAAATAAATCGGCTGATAATTGCCTTTTTCTGGTAATTTCGTTTCCAATTCTTTCAAAACGGAGGTTTTACCAATACGTCGCTGTCCAAATAAGACAATCGCATTTTGCTGAGAATTGTACAAAATGTTGTCTACAGCTTGTAAAATATCAGTACGCCCTATAAAAGCCGGACTCCCACCCACAGCGTTGCCTGTTACATAAGGATTGCCAGGGCGTTGTGAAACTTGAATTCTTTTTAACCAAGGTAACCAATTGAATTGCATAGCTTAAATTCCAAATTTATTTTGTGCATAATTGTTGTGTGTCTTTGCCAGCCAGACATTTTGAAAAAATGTGAGAACGAATTTGCCATTGTCCATTGATTTTGGCAATTAAACCTTGAGTTTCTAATTCTTTTAGCTCATTTTCAAAATCTGAAACATTATTTTGTTGAGCCACCATGAAAAATGCTTGGCAAGTACGTGATGGCCATGACATTAGCATATTTTCTAACATAGGCTCTATCCCTTGACAAAAAGCATTTTCAATGGCTTCAACGGATTTGGGTTCACCATTTCGTGATGCCTTTCTGAATTCTGCAACAACTATTTTTAGCAAATAAGGATGTCCACCCGCCATAGCCTTAATCAATTGACGATTTGTTCGAGACAAAGGCAAATCATTCTGAGCCAATAAGTTATCTATTTCGGCTTCAGATAAACTTCCTAAAACGGCTGTTTCTCCAATAAAGTTTAAAACGGGTGAAGCCGAAGGGCTTAAATGTTGGATATTTTTATGAAATTCTCCCAATGACGAGTAATTTGCAATGACTAAAGCTAGTGGGCTAGGGGTACGTGAAGCCGCCAGAGAGCGTAATGTCGTAAAAAATGCCCAATTTTCTTGAAAATGCGGATATTCTAATAA
>QNER01000924.1 GCA_003646175.1 Candidatus Parabeggiatoa sp. nov. 1 | reverse complement strand
GGTAATAGAATTTATTTTTCTTACACATAGAAATCAAAAACTCGATGTCACGTAACGGATGCTATCCCTTCTTAGGGATAGTATCCGTTAACTTAGAAAAAATAGTTTTTTTTCTTACCGCAACTTTGAAGAAGTCAATTAATATGACAAAACTCATCTATCTCACCCTTGATTTATTTCTCTATGATTTGCGGGAAGGCTTGGGACAAACAGAGGCGGAAGTGACAGAAAATCGTCAAAATTTCCAGCACAAACTCCTTCAAACCATTGATGAACAGCACTTTATTCAGCTTGATGAACACGCTTTTGAGCCTGAATATGTGGAATTGCTTGGTGCGCAACGACATAGCGATTTTGAGTCTGACATTCACGAGGGGTATTATTATCCGGTGCGGCTCAGTGATACTTATGGACTTTTGCTGGATTGCTCTGTGAAAGCTGCACAACCAGAGACTGATTTAACATGGCTTAACAAATTGCGCGTTTCTGTCAATGACAAACTGAATGATCAAACCGGTACCTTAGGGCAAACTTGGATGCTTTCTGCTCAAGTACACAACGTGCCGGCAGCCGAACAGGAAACTATTGCAAAGCGGTGCTATGAAACGTTAATCCCCGGTGCCGATTTTGCCGACAATAAACCGAGACAAAGTGCGTTTTTAGGGGGCTGCCTGTTTGAATTTTGGCGATATGCGTCACCTGAACAGACAACGTTGAGCAAAAACCACCATATGATTATTGTGCTGTATCCAATAACAAGGCCGCCCCTGCCCCCGCCGCCCCCGCCGCCGCCCGAACCGCCGCCCGGTATTACTCGGATTAGATGCGTTTATTGATGTATCGTCATAAAATAATGTGGGCTTACAATCAGAGCCGGTTGTTGAAAAAACGGCTAAAAGCCAAAGTTGTTACCATTCAAACGTGTCATCAAGAAGTCAGCCACAATAGTACATCGCCTTTAGATTTTAAAGCCATACAAAAAACGCTGCAAACCGCGTGGGAGACGTTGCCTCCTTATACGACTGATTTAAGTGGATTGATAGCTCAAATTCGCACGATTGAAATTAATCTGACAAATTATCAAAAACGCTTGAGCCGATTGGGTAAAAAAGCCGGGCAACCGCTCAAACTCAAACACTTTAGTAAGATGGTGCAAGATAAATATTTGCGACAAGTGCAAAAAGATCACGCGAATCTGCAACCGAATTTAAAAGTGTTAGAAAACTTAATCGGCTATATCAAAACAACGGTCGCGATTTGGGGTATTGGACTGGCGGTGGGCGCAATCGTGGCTTCTATCTCTGGGCAATTTCCGACGATGAATCAAACGGTGGCTATAAATCATCCGCTGGGTTCTTTGCTCGCCAACTACCTGCCACACGCATGGGTAGCACCGGCTATATCTGTGATTTTGAGTGTGGGCTCAGCAATTGCGGCGGGGTTAGTGACTAAAATTTGGATTGGGTTGCGGCATCGTTAGGGAAAGCAATAACTACAAGGATTATTTATAAAAAAGGATTTAACCTAATGATAACTAAAAGGATTTTATGGTTTCCACGCGCCTGCTTTTAACTTGACAATGTCATATTATCATTCGTTTCAGGCGAACTTTGTACGATAAGCTTCCGCAAAGCTAATTAAATTGCTCGTATGGAGAATAATTAAATTATTGATAAATTTTTGTCAGTTCCTCACACTGAAACAGAATATGATAACGCGGTAATCCTTCTCAATGAATTAACTCATGTTACGCACAACGCTCGTTCGAGAGTCAATCGGGGCAACCAATTGTCCCTAAATTTAGTTATATATTGTAGGGGCTCTCGCGGTAGCCCCTTTCATTTAACGACCATCAACAATCTCAAATCGCGAATAACCAACAACGGCCTTCGCATTTAGATTTAACGGCCATCAACAATTTCAAATCGCGAATAACAAACGGCCTTCGCATTTCATTTAACGGCCATCAACAAGTTTTTTTCTTCATTGAACTATCCTAATGGGTTTATGAATTTGACCAGAAAGTATCGCTTCAGTCGTACTGCATCAAAAACGCTACAAACATTTGATTGTATCCAGCAATTCATAATATCGTTTTTCAGAAAAATAACAGAAGCGGATGCTATCCCTTGCTGGGATAGTATCCGTCAACGACTGGTGAAATTATTGTATCTGAACATCTATAGTACCGAGTAGAGAAAAATAAAAATAAGAACAGGAAAACAAATACCATTTCATTTAAAACGACAAACAATAGTATTGTTTCCTTTGTCTCCCCAAACAGACGTAAATCTCTAATACTTACTAAAATAGCGAGTTGCAATATCAGGGCGGGTATCAATAAACAAACAATAAGGGAATGGGAAAACAAGTATTATTGGTGGAAGCCCTATTAGCTCAGCAACTAACATATGTAAATCTATCAGCAACATAACCTATAATAATAATATTAGTGCAATGTATTTAAATCAATGTGCGTAATCAACTGATTTATTAACTGATGTTACGCACAACGCTTCAAAATTAGTCCAGAGGGGCAACCATAACGGATTGCCCCTACATATCGTTATATATTGTAGGGGCAATCCCTTGTGGTTGCCCCGCGCAAGCCTTCATCGTTAGACATAAGTGTTTAAGTAACTGATTTTGCCAATTAATCGCGGGAGCGTCGCTGCTGCCGGCCCACAAACACAGGACGCTGGAGCGAACTTCAATGGACCTATAGTACAACGGATACTCGAAATAAACGGATAAGGATCTTAAGGAATTATTCGCACCGATAGTGGCAATTTTTCTAATCTGTGGATGGAGAGTGAATCACAAGACTTCTGGGTGAATTGGGTATCTTTATCCGGCAATGAAGAGTATCCGTTGTACTAGACTTTTGATGGAATGGAAACTTTCAGAGACTTGTGTATAACGATGAGCGCGCAAGCCCCGCTTTGCTGCGCCCTTTCACCAAACATCATCCAGGTCAGGAACTTTCCGCTTTATTGCACAAACTGTGATAAGTCGAAGCAATGTGCGTAACATCAGTGATTAATATATAATTTATATAACTTACTGAAAAATAAAGCCGAACTCACGTTATGGGTGTCATTAAATTCTCTTAGCAAAAGTTTTTGCGCGCAAACAAAATCAATGAGTTATAAAAAACGTGCTCATCGAGTATTACCCATTACTTCGATATAATTGTTAACTCTTTTTTAGATTGGGCAAAAACCGAGAAAGGTTCAAAGGATTTTTATGGAAATAGAAAGAGGGGATTTACGAAAAGTCACATCGTTTGATGTGATTTAGGGGTGGGTTACCGCGGCTTTCGTTCCTAGCCTAATTTTTATCGATTCGATTCCAAATTTCTTGTTGAACCGATGTCTCTCACAATGGATTGATTTTTATGGCGTTCTATCGCTTGAAACCAAAACGGGTTTCAACCGATTCCATCATGTTGGAATGACTTATATTACTCAAATGTGACAAACATCGCCAAAACTTCAAAGACTCATCTAAAATTCATTCAATTTATTTTATGACTGATTTCGTTAAGCAACAAATCACCAATTGAAGCATAAAAATCATCGGTAACACCGGTTATGATAAGTAGTGCATTCAAAATCAATGCCCCAGTACTCAAAGCAATAGCAAGAACCAGACGGTAAGTTATGTCATTATTCATAATAATTTCCAAAATGAAATTGTCATTTAATGGAGATTAAATAGTAACTACTCAGCCCTGAAAGGGCGTTTTATCAAAGCCCAGGGCAACGCCCTGGGAACTGTTCATAATAATCTCCAAAATGAAATTGTCATTTAATGGAGATTAAATAGTAACTACTCAGCCCTGAAAGGGCGTTTTATTAAAGCCCAGGGCAACGCCCTCTCCACTGTTCATAATAATTTCC
>QNER01000923.1 GCA_003646175.1 Candidatus Parabeggiatoa sp. nov. 1 | reverse complement strand
GGTTGCCCCTCTTTGTCATTTTGAAGCGTTGTGCGTCATAGAGTTTTTAAATGAAATGCGAAGTTGCCGTTTGCTATTCGCGATTTGAGATTGTGGCTGGCCGTTAACTGAAATGCGAAGTTGTCGTTTGCTATTCGCGATTTGAGATTGTGGCTGGCCGTTAACTGAAATGCGAAGTTGCCGTTTGCTATTCGCGATTTGAGATTATGGCTGGCCGTTAAATGAAAGGGGCAACCGCGAGGAATTGCCATCGACGCAAAAGTTTGCTAGAAAAACTTAATGAAGAGATGATAATATATAACTAAATGTAGGGGCAATCCTTTATGGTTGCCCTTCTGGACTCATTTTGAAGCGTTGTGCGTAACATGAGTTAATATGAACAACCAAATCCGAACAATCCGTAAAGGAGCTGTACTTGTTATACGGATTGTGATTGACAATTAATATGAACAACCAAATCCGAACAATCCGTAAAGGAGCTGTACTTGTTATCAGTTATCATAAATTCGACGCTAAGCTTCGAGGCCGGCATTCCGTAACGAAGTTTGGGAACCAAGAAAAATTGCTTAGTATTTGCCTTCAACAGGCTATCTCCAATTCAAGTGATTGGTTTTTACATCCTTATCTTTGAATGTGTAGTAGCTGACTCCTTGTCCAGTCATACGTATGACTTTACCCATTCGTTTAGCTTTTGTATTAAAGTATGGCAGCCCCTACAATAACCTTAATAATTGGAATGTTTTGTGAGCGTGTGTATCAGATAGGGTAAAACAAACCACACAAAAATGACCGTCTATCAAAACCTTTTTCCAAAAATCTCTTTCATTAATGGTGATAAAGGTGGGTTGGTTTTGTAACCTCAGTAATGCCGGGATAGCCTCATCTTTGATAACGGTGTTGGGACGCAAGTCTATGATAAATTGAACAGTACCTGGATACCATTTTGCTATTTCCAGTTCAAGGTTGCGTCCCAATAACTGTTCATCCAAAACAATCATATTGCCCTCTCTAAAGCAGGCAATGTTTTGAGAAATTGATTCGTCACCAACATCATCGCTTCAAGAATCGCGGCGTGTGATACACGTCCACGATACCCTTTGATAATATCATCAACACTTTCGCCGCTGGCAATTCGCTCTAGTGTCCCGGTGATTTCAATGCGTGTATATTTAAAAGTGGGTTGTTCTCCACAAACCCCTATTGCTCGTACAACATTGTCACTGAGGGGATAATATTGATAGGCTTCACCGCCAACTATTTCTTTAATGAGTTTAACCATATATGATTTTCTCATTTTTTTGTTTGAATGTGAGTGATTAGAGTAGATTAGGACGAGATCTGTTTCTAAAAATCAGAAAAATCCGGAAAAAAGTTGTACTTGTTATAAGGATTGAAACCCAAACCTAGCTTCAATCTAATCCTTTATTATAAATAATCCTTGTAGTTTTTTTTTGCTAAGGGCAGATCAAGTTTCATTTGACCATATTGAAGTTTGATTTGCATTTCCCAAGCTTGATTTGCATTTCCCAAGCACTTGCAACGCTAAATAAGAGGGTGTTTTCCCTATTTTTAAGCCATTCAAACAAATAGGCTTTCAGCTATCGGTTCGACATGGAGAACGGATGCTATCCCTTTTTGGGATAGTATCCGTCGCACATCTGTCGCGCTTTTGACGGATACTATCCCGGGGAAGGGATAGCATCCGTTGCGCTTTTGACGGATACTATCCCGGGAAAGGGATAGCATCCGTCGCAAAGAAAGGGATAGCATCCGTCGCGCTATTACACTTGCCGCGCAGCTTGTGGATGTTTGCGCTCTACCGGCGTTAAGATTTTATTGAGCGCATTAAGATAGGCTTTGGCAGATGCAATCACAATATCCGTGTCCGCACCTTGCCCATTGACTATCTGCCCGTCCTTTTCCAAACGCACGCCCACTTCGCCTTGGGCATCGGTGCCATTAGTGACATTGTTGACGGAGTACACTAATAAATTAACCCCACTATTAACCAATGTTTCTATAGCCTTGAATGTGGCATCCACCGGGCCGCTGCCCGTTGCCGTGATGGATTTTTCGGTGCCGTCCATACTTAAAGTCATATCGGCATGAGGCTTTGTCGCCGTTCCACAACACACTTTAAGCGCGACTAATTTGAATTTGACTTGCTCGTGTGCCGTCGCCAAGGTATCACTGACGAGTGCTTGTAAATCCTCATCATAAATATCGTGCTTTTTGTCCGCCAATTCTTTGAAATGAGCAAACATTGCATCGAATGACGCTTCAGCTCCAGAGCCAAACTCGATATCCAACTTTTTCAAACGATCACGGAACGCATTCCGCCCAGAGTGTTTGCCCAACACCATCCGATTAGCACCCCAACCGACATCCTCGGCTCTCATAATCTCGTAGGTTTGGCGATGTTTAAGCACACCGTCTTGATGGATACCGGCTTCATGGGCAAATGCATTCGCACCCACAATGGCTTTATTGGGTTGCACTGGAAAGCCGGTAATACTGGACACCAAACGTGAACAATTTACAATTTGTGTCGTATCCAACTCCGTATGGCAAGGGAAAATATCATGCCGAGTACGGATTGCCATCGCCACCTCTTCTAAAGCGGCATTGCCCGCCCGCTCTCCTAAGCCATTGATAGTACACTCAACTTGCCTAGCACCGTTGATGACGGCTGCTAAAGAGTTTGCCACCGCTAAGCCTAAATCATTATGGCAATGGACGGAAAAAATCGCTTTGTCCGAATTAGGAATTCGCTCACGTAATTCGGCAATCAATTTGCCGAAATACTCAGGCAAGGTATAACCGACGGTGTCGGGAATATTAATGGTACCCGCCCCCGCGTCAATCGCCGCTTCAATGACACGGCATAAAAAATCCGTCTCCGAGCGCCCCGCATCTTCGGGGGAAAATTCCACATTATCCGTATATTGGCGGGCGCGTTTCACGGCTCTAACGGCTTGCTCTAATACCTGTTCAGGCGACTTATGCAATTTCATTTTCATGTGAACAGGTGATGTGGCAATAAACGTATGAATCCGTGCGGATGCAGCGCCTTTGATAGCCTCGGCAGCGCGATCGATATCTTTATCCAACGCACGCGCCAAACCACAGACGGTGCTATCTTTGATGGTATTCGCCACCGCTTGCACCGCTTCAAAATCACCAGGACTGGCAATAGGAAAACCCGCCTCAATCACGTCAACACGCAATCTTTCCAACGCCTTGGCAATCCGAATTTTTTCGTCCTTAGTCATAGACGCGCCCGGACTTTGCTCGCCATCGCGTAAAGTAGTATCAAAAACAATGAGTTTATCAGTCATAACAACAGCTCCGCTCGCTTATACCCACAGGGGCATAAGTCATTTAAAATCTCTCAGATAAAAAATATTGAGTGCAAGCCTGGCTCAAACGTGCAAGGTTAATACCATTTTTTATGTTAAAACGGATACTATCCCATCGAGGTATAGCATCCGTAAATAAAATATGTTTCAATTCAAAATTGGTATAACTTGTACACGTCAAACCGCCGGAACCCAAGTTCTATAAAAAAACTAAATAATGAGTACCCGTAAGACAAGTCGAAAACGGTAGTATATTAGAGAATGCTAATGTATAAATTTATGAAACAAAGAGATTGATATATTAGCTATTACTTATATACCCCCTCAAAATGACTTTTCGGAGGGAACTCAATAATGGATGGTGCGTTATTAGCCTTCGCCAAGGCACACGATGATAGTATTATTTATTTGCCCCAACGGGGCAGCAGGAGTCGGAGATAAAGGCGGGAGATAAAAACAGACGGGCACCACATCACCTGCCCCTGACGGACATTGATATTAAAACGGCAAATGGCGAAGTGAGTGGAGAACATTTGGAATTTTTT
>QNER01000922.1 GCA_003646175.1 Candidatus Parabeggiatoa sp. nov. 1 | reverse complement strand
TGGGTACATCATCAATACCTTTAGGTTTAATCAGCGGTTGCGCGATACCGAGATTGCGCGGTAACCAATCCATATTGGAAAACACTTGATTATACAAACGCACAACTGCAGCTGTGCGATCCTCACCCACTTTAAACTCGATGGTTAAAATAGCCAGTCCCGGCCGCGATATCGAATAAACGTGTTTTACGCCTTCGATTTCGGTAAATTTCTGCTCGGCGGGGGTAGTCACAATTTGCTCAACTTCGACAGCAGATGCCCCCGGAAAAGCAATAAACACATTAGCAAAGGTGACATTGATTTGGGGTTCTTCTTCGCGTGGTGTGACGATAATCGCAAAGGCACCCAACAAAAATCCGACTAACGCCAGCAGTGGCGTGATTTCGGTGGTTAAAAATTGTTTGGCAACACGCCCAGAAATACTTAGACGTGGTTCTTGCGAAGGATTCATCTTTTAGTTTCCGTATAATCAAGGAGTCGGCCAGATTTATCTTGGAACCGCCCAAACTTAGGCCCAAACTAAAGTTTGGACTCCGGTGTACTCGTTATCCTATTCCGCTGTGTTTTCAAAAGAATAGCAGCATCCACCGGATTATTGGCGATTTGTTCACCCACGTCTAAACCCGCGAGTATTTCAATCATATCCGAATACATCCTGCCAAGACGTATGTGGCGCATAGAAACCCGCCCTTCTGCGTCAACGACATACACGGCTCTGACTTCGCCACGATAAACGACGGTGTTGGCAGGTACCATTAAACGCCGCTCTTGTCCAACAACAAACGCGACTTTAGTAAACATACCGGGATATACATCTTTAACTTTTTTGGGTAAATTCACCCGTACTTTAAAAGTATGCGTTTGAGCATCTGCATACGGCGCGATAGTGAGTTTTTTGCCCTTAAAACGACGTTCCTCTTGTTGTCCCGTCAAAATAATCCGTGCTTTTTTATGCTGACGAATGGCATAAATATGGCTCTGTGGAACCGTGGCAACCGCTCGTAACGCATCAAGAGAAAATCCCGTCATAATCGGTTGTCCAAGCGAAGCAATTTCACCCAGTTGGATATGTCGCTTTAGGACAATGCCGCTATAAGGGGCTTTAATGGTAGTGTACTTGACTCGTTGAGTTGCCTGACGGACATCGGCACGCGCCGCGTTGAGTCTGGCCCTCGCCGCTTCTACATCGGCAACGGCTTTATCCAACTGTGCCGCAGAAACGACTCTTTTGGTACGGAGTTGTTTAACACGATCATATCCTTTCTGAGCCGCGTTGAGATAGGCTTTAGCTTCGGCCACCCGCGCTTTAACCTGAGAAAGCGAGGCTTTTTGCTCAAGGTGCTTAAGACGAACTAACACCGTGCCTTTTTTAACAAAATCATCCACATCAAAATTCACCTTCAAGACTTGCCCAGAGGTTTGAGCAGAGACAGTAGCTTGCTTAACCGCTTCCACCACGCCATCAACAACATATTCACGTTCAATTTGTTGATGGATAGCAGATACAACACTTAATGGATTTTCTTGCGCGGCTAAGCCTGCGCTAAAACTGGCAGTGGTCAGAAAACCCAACAGCGTTAACCGAGATTTATGACACTTCATTATTAACTCCTCCAACATTTTTGACGGATGCTATCCCTTCTTAGGGATAGCATCCGTTTGGACATTGTGATTTGACGGATACTATCCCGGAAAGGGATAGCATCCGTTTTCCCAGGAGTGCAAGGCGTACCTTGCACAGTTCTCCCCTTTCCCCTTAAAAAGCGATCCCCCAACTAAACACAATTTCAAACTGTTCTTGTTCTAAGGTTGTTCCCGTCTGAGATATAGCAGTATCCCTATAGTCGTCCATCTTTTCATCGGCAGCATAAGTGAAGGCAATGTTAAATTCCACCTGTTTTGAAAGTGGGGTACCCAAGCCAATGCTATAGTGGGTTTTAACGATGCCAGGGAGAAGATAATTAAACAGGGATTGCGTCTCTGGAAACGCATTATTACCAGCGCGACTATAACCGGCACGAAGCGTGAGATCAGGACTGTATTTCCATTCCACCCCAAATTTCAAGATATCCATATCCTCCCAGCCAAAGCCAAGTCCATTTTTAGTGCCCAATAAAGTTTGCCCAGGCGTAAACACCAAATCAGAGGCGTTGGACATGGCATTAATATCGCCGTATTCAATGCGTTGATAATCGACAGCCAACGTTATTTCTGGGGTAACACGAAGAGCCAAGCCTAGATTAAAATTGGCTGGAATATTAAATTTGCCTTCCTCAGCCAACAAGCCTTTGTAGTCATGAAATGGGCTCATCCACAATGGCGTTTGATAAGACGCGCCCAAGGTGAGATAGTCGGTGATTTTTCCCAACCATCCCACACGCAAACCGCCCCCAAACGATATATCAGTCCCATGATCCGTCACGTTGTTAGGAAAAACCGAAAACGGTTGAAACGGTTGTAAACCTTGGACATCAAGGGTTTGTATCGCAAAAATGGGGGTAATGCCAAAAGAATGCCGCTCAGTGAGTTTTCTGGAGTAGCTTAAACCCATAAACACTTGGTTCATATTCAGCCCAGCTGTTGATGTCGCTGGTGTTTTTGGCAATGCAGGATCACTAAACTGGCTAAAAACCGGTGTGCCGTATTCCGTATTGATCCCACGATGAGTGCTAATAAAAACGCCAAATGATTGATTTTTATCTAACATGCGGTTGTAGCTCAAATGAGGAATAATAAACCAATCATGGGCACTTTCGTAATGCTTCTGCGAGGTAAAAAAAGCCTCATCACCAGCAGTCACTCCCCCTCTGGGCGCAAACCATGCCAAACCGTAATCCAGACGATTGCCCATCACTGCCAGCGATGCGGGATTTGTGGTAGCCCCACACATCGCACCGAATGCCATTGCCACACAAGCCCCTGCCATTGACTTGGATTTCGCACCATAGCCGTGTGAAAAATAGCCATTCGTTGCGTAACTGTTTGCAGCTAACGCGAATGTGAAAGTGCCCAGTAGTAGGGTTTTACGTATTTTCATGTTGTTTTCCTACAGAGATTTACAAAAGGATTTCTGTCCAAACAGATTATAAACCTTCAAGGTTTTGGAAACCTTGAAGGTTTTGGAAGAAACCTTCATTGGAAGAAACCTTGATTGGAAGAAACCTTCAAGGTTTTGGAAACCTTGAAGGTTTTTTCATTTTTCACTTGAGATAGGATCCAAAGAATATAACAAAGCTTGCAACAGCAATGATACATCTCTTTTCTTTCTGGCATCAACATCAAATACGGGTAGATTAAGTCCGGTGGAACGTAATGCTTGATGGTAGTCAGCAATCCGTGGAGTCGAACTGATATCCATACGAGTAATACCAATCACAACTTTAGTTTTTTGAATAAAGTCGGCAAACGCCTTTAGAAAAAAGCGCATATCTTCTAAAGGATCTGTGCGAGCATTGTCTATGAGTAAAATCAACCCTAGCCCACCTTCTGTGATAATATCCCACATAAAATCAAAGCGTTCTTGACCGGGTGTGCCGTACAGATGAATTTTTTCCTTATTTTTCAGGTTGATGATTCCATAATCTAGGCCCACAGTAATCGTTTTTTTATTCTTGTGGCTGGGATCACGCTGAGTAGTCTTGGCTTCAGTCGTCATCACTTGTGTATCACTTAAAACTGAAATAGCGGTGGTTTTACCCGCGCCGGAGGGGCCTGTAAAAATCAGTTTGTAATTGTTCATGTTTATCAGTTATCAGTTCTATGTACAGGGCAAAAATTATAACATATATTTCGTGATGCTATCGCTTTTTTGGCGATAGTATCACTTTGGCGAAATGCGTTGTGTCCAAACGGCGTGATGCTATCGCTTTTTTGGCGATAGTATCACTTTGGCGAAATGCGTTGTGTCCAAACG
>QNER01000921.1 GCA_003646175.1 Candidatus Parabeggiatoa sp. nov. 1 | reverse complement strand
GCTGTACTATACATTGATAACTGATAACTGATGCTAAAAACCCCAAATGGGGTAGATTCCCCTATTAAAAATAGTTATAACGATGCACTTGGCTTAAATGATTACGCTGAAGCCTTGAGCAATATGATCTTGAACACGCCCAATACGCCAATAACAATTGGTATTGGCGGCGACTGGGGGAGCGGCAAAACCAGCCTGATGAATATGATTGAACATAAAATCCGATCTGTTCATAAAAATATCCGTACTTTATGGTTTAATGCTTGGCAATTTTCCCAATTCAATATGGGTGATGAATTAAGTATTTCGCTGTTGTCTCGTTTTATTAGGGAAATAGAGAACCTTGGCACCGAAACCCAAGAAGAATCAAAGGCAAAAAAAGCATTGCGTTTGATGGTTGCGGGTACTGTGGAAATGGCAGGCGCGGGTGACGCGGCTAAAAATATCATCGAGTCTTCTGACAAAATTGCAGAACTCAAGAAACAATTAGTTGATTTGGTTCAAGAAAAACGCCACACATCCCAATTTGATCGCATTGTCGTTTTTATTGATGATCTGGATCGCTTAATCCCTAAAAAAGCCGTTGAACTGTTAGAAACATTGAAAGTGTTTTTGGATATTGAAGGCTGTGTCTATGTGCTGGCCTGTGATCGTCAACTCGTCGCAGCGGGTATAAAACAAAAGTTTGGTGTTGACGAAACCAAAACTGCCCCAAGTTTTTTTGACAAAATCATCCAAGTACCCTTTTCCATGCCCGTTAGCGAATATAATACCGATGAGTTTTGTCAAGAACTGCTTGATCGTATTGGCGTAACTTATGAGCTGACAGATATTGGTCATTATGTCAAACTTATCAATAACTCAGTCGGTTTTAATCCACGTACTGTCACGCGGCTATTTTATAACTTATTGTTATTCAATAAAATCGTTGAAAAAATGTCTATCAATGACCCAGCTTCGCAACCCAACGATAGAGTACGAATGTTATTTGCCAAGCTTTGTCTACAAGAATCCTTTAACCCGATGTACAAGTATCTGCTACAGGCAGATATAAATGCGGAATTGTTCACTAAAAAACTCAGTATTCCCGAAGTGTTGAAAGAAGCCAGCGAATTTGCCGTATTGCGTGCCGAATTTCGGGAAGAATTAGAAAGGGGGGATTTTCTATTTTTGAGTAAATTGGCTCATTTTATGGCGGTTTTGTTTGTTGCTATTTCAAAATCCGATCTTGCTAACGAGATACCGATTCAAGAAAAAATAGCCACTTTTCGGACTATTCTGTCGTTTTCTAATGAGACGGGGATGGCAGATGGGCAAGACGAATCCGAACAACAAGCTGATTATGATGCTTACACAGAAAGGGCACTTAACCGTGAACTGATAAAGGGTGTTATCTCAGAGATAGAAAGCCGGTACCAAATGGAACTTAAACAACTGGCTCCAATTATGAGCAAATTTAAAAAATGGCAGCCTCGCTATGGTGACGACGATCTTTCGATTAGCGCGTGGGCAAAGGTGACTTCTTCTAATAATAAAAGTGGTATTTTACTCTCGTTGTACCTTGATGCAGGTTCTCATGGTAGCACTGAAAATGGAGAAAAATATATCGGGTATGGTTTTGAGGGTGCTTCTGGATATTTTAATCAAAAATGGTTTAAAGACAATTTTAAAAAAACCTTTCCAGAGGCTTTCTATGACCAAGAAGATGAGGGTTCTCTACATTTGCACGCCGAAGAACTTTCTCCAGATATTTCAAGAGAACAGCTAGACAGCACATTTATAAAAACCACCTTTGAAGTGTTGGACAAATTACTACCCAGACTCGTCCAACTTCACAAAGAAGGGAAATGTTAAAACGGATGCTATCCCTTCTTAGGGATAGTATCCGTAAAAGAGGTTAAAATGGCAAATACAGACAAAGAACAAATAAACTGGCAACTGGCACAAATGTCAGCCGAAGTCAAAGAATTATGGTTAGCTGCTCAACAAGGAGATGTTGAAGCGCAATTTAAGTTGGGGAAAGCTTATTATGACGTTGAAGGCGTGGCGGCTGGTTGGAACGAAGAAGAAACGGCTTATTGGTTTCGTCAAGCGGCCGAACAAGGGCACATTCAGGCACAATACCTGTATATCGGTCTAAAGAGTGATGATGAACAAGCGGTTGACTGGTTGCGCCAATTGGCTGAACAGGGCTATGCGGAGGCACAACTGGATTTAGCGCGTGCCTATCAACGGGGGCAAAAAGGTATTGCACAAGATCATGAACAAGGGATTTATTGGTTGCGTCAGGCTGCGGAACAAGAAGACGTTGTTACCGAACTGACACCAATCAGAATATCTGTAGGAGATAGTGCCCAAAACGAGGCGCGGCAGGAATTAGGTATAATGTATCAATTTGGCGACAAAGCAAAAGGTGTTACCAAAGATTATGAACAAGCCCTTTTTTGGTACCAAAAAGCGGTAGAGCATGGAAGTAGCTTGATTTCCAAATCCGAGGTTGAATTTATTCAACAAGAAATGCAACGCCTTAAAGAATGGCGACAAGGCGCAGAGCAAGGCGATGCTGAAGCACAATACTGTTTAGCTGTTGAAGAAGAAAGTTATGGACATGAGGAAAAAGCACTTTATTGGTATAAAGAATCGGCGGAACAAGGGCATATTAAGGCACAACTTGAGTTAGCGGTTCTTCATGAAACCGGTAGATATGTTGAACAAAATGATGAACAAACCGTTTATTGGTATCGCCAAATTGTTGAACGAGAATTTGACGAAACGCAATTTAAGCCATACAAGCTAAGTAATGAACTAGAACATAGTAAAGAATATATCCAATCTTACCAATGGCATGTCAAAGAAATGTATGTAGAGGCGCAATTTAACTTAGGTTATGCTTATGACTCTGGTAAAGGCATCACCCAAAATGATGAGCAAGCCATTTATTGGTATCGTAAAGCCGCTGAGCAGGGACATAAAAGAGCGCAATTTTGCTTAGGTTGTGCCTATTCTGATGGGCAAGGCTGCGTTCCCAAAGATGATGAGCAAGCCGTTTATTGGTATCAACAAGCGGCGGAAGATTTCGTTACAAATAGCTATCGTGATCGCAAAGGAGATATTGATGCACAATTTAACTTAGCTTGTGCCTACGAAAAGGGCGAGGGTGTTTCTCAAGATGATGGCAAAGCGGTTTATTGGTATGCAAAAGTCGCCGGAAAGGGAGATGCAGACGCACAACTTGAACTCGGCAAAATCTATGAAAAAGCCGACATTGCCCAAGATTATGAACAACTGATTTCTTGGTATCGTGAGCTTAAGGTAAACGATTTTGTCTCTAGGTCTTTTGTCTCTGAAAAGGATTACGAACACGAGAAAAAACGTATAAACCAGCAACTTGACAAAGCACAAGCACACTATATCAAGTATCAAGGCCCAAAGGGGTACAAAGAACATGTCGTTTTTGAGTGCAAAAAAATCGCTGCTGATTGGTATCAAAAGGCCGCAGAACAAGGATATAGCAAGGCACTACTTTATTTAGGGGTTCAAGCGGAAAAAGACACTGATGAATCCATACGTTCGCTTTGTCAATTAGCCGTCAACTCAATTTTTGAAAACGAGAACTACGACGAATTAGAATTATCTGACATTGACGATGAAAACGCCATCGCCTCATTGCGTGACAAAGCCGAGCTAGGACTCTCCGTCGCGCAAACCGTTTTAGCTTACCTCTATAAAACCGGTAATGGTGTTAATCAAGATAAACCTGAGGCTTTTTTTTGGTTTGAAAAGGGCGGACAGCAACAAGATATCGTGGCGCAATATTGGTTAGGAAAGCGGTATTTTGAAGAGCAACGCTATGAAAAAGCACAAGACTATTTTCAACAAGTGACTCAAAATCGTCAAGATGGAGATTATGACGAG
>QNER01000920.1 GCA_003646175.1 Candidatus Parabeggiatoa sp. nov. 1 | reverse complement strand
TACAATAACTACAAAAGGATTTATCAAAAAGGATTGTTAATGAGAACTTTAAAGGAGTACAAGGCGAACCTTGTACGAAAAAACTTGGTTCGGTGATTTCTCAGGAGTACAAGGCGAACCTTGTACGAAAAAACGGCATGAACTTTAAAATCAAACGCTTTTCATTTATACCATCAAACAAGGAGTGATATCCTAAAAGAAGTTGTACTTACTATTAGTTGTACTTACTATTATGATTGAGTACGATAAATATTAATCACCGTTATCATAAAAATCATAAAAATAACACCAATCACCGTTCAAACTGACTCAAACAAAGAAACAAACAATGAAAAAAAACGGCCGCAGATTATCGTTTTGACAATATTGTTCCTTCGGAGTTTGCAAAAAGCGAATGCCATTTCCATGACCATACATTACAGAAGGAGTTGCAAACCCCGTCCAGCAAAAAGGCAGGGTTTTTTACCTAGGCACTCATTAACCATTAACAATAGATTTGGGGAGGCATTACCGTTTATCTGATAAAATGCACCACTCGTCGGATTTTTTAATACGCCTTCATGTATAGATAATATTATTAAAATATCCGGTAACTACACGGATTGTATTTTAGAAAGGATTTATCAAAAAGGATTGTTAATGAGAACTTTAAAGGAGTACTTCGCTCCCCTTGTACGAAAAAACAGCGTGCGTGATTTCTCAGGAGTACAAGGCGAACCTTGTACAAAACGGTGTGCGTGATTTCTCATTCGTTTCAGGCGAACCTTGTATATAAGTACCACGAATTGGCGAAACAAACGAATTGGGAATGGTGAAATGAGTTGGTGCTTCGATATAATAATTCGTTTATTATTGATTAACTGATTGATATGAAAGACAAAACCAATAAGACAACCAATTGCATAACATATTTTTAGGTGAGTTATCAATGCGTAAGTCCTATTATTGACAACAACGATAGGATGGACCATAATTAAATAATTAGTACACCGGGGAAAGGCTTCCGTCGTTTGAGATTTTTGAAGTGACGGAGGATTTAACATAACCCATTGATTTAGGTACTGAAGTCACTGGATGGGAGAAGTCGGAGCGATAACTCAGTTAGTGAGCCAATAACCAATGACTTATAGCATATTCACTTATTCTTGATAACCTGTTGTTTTTTTACATTATTCCAACTCAACAAATCCTGTGCGATATCTTATGAAAAATAATGTGCCATCAAATAAACAAAAAGATAATGATTTCAAAAACAATCGCTTTAGCAAACATCCTGTTGCTTCTTCACTAATGATACTTTTTTTTTCTATCTGTTTTAATTGAAGTAATTCTTCGGATTGCTAATCCTGATATTTTGGAATTTGCTTATAATTTTAGGCAGACATCTAAATACCATGATAACTGGCGCACTGACTTTGAACCTAACACCTCATCTCTACTTAGACTAAAAGATTCTTCAGGAAGTTATTTTTTTAACTTTATAATAACTGTTAATGAGTTTGGCTTTCGGACCTACGATAGGAAGTTAGACTATAATTTAGTAAGAGGGGAAAACGAAAAAATAATACACACGATTGGAGACTCTTTTACAATGGGATGGGGAGTAAATTATGAAGCTTCTTATCCTGCAATCCTAGAATTTATGGCACCGTCTGATTATAGGGTATTAAACTTAGGCTTAAATGGATATGGAACTATAGGAGCGACAGAAAAATCTCTGGAAATATCGAAAGTATTTTTCCCCGATATTGTCATTTATTTAGCGACAGAAAATGATTATGTAGACGATGACAAAGCATCTACTTATTCAGGGCATCCTTATCTGATTCATAGAGTATTTGATTTGCTGAATTTTTTTCGCCAACATACTTATTCGGCAAGCAGCCCTTTTGCTCTAAAATGGTGGCTGTATTTTCGCCACAGTATATCTGTTACTGATAATGACTTTCCTAAACACAAAACATCATATATTTCAATTGAAAATGATTTTAAGCTACTAAGTACTGACCATAAGTCCGACCCAAATATTGGTGCAAACTCAAAGAACGCCCTATTGAGATACAATAATTATCTTAGCCAACGCAAAGTACCTTTTATTGTTTTATCTCATGGGGTAGGTAAAGTTTCAAGAGATATAAATGCTTTTTGTAAAGAGCATGGCATCTCTTCATATCTTGTTGAAGTACCAAAAGATTTAAAGTTAATTAAAGAAGGCCATTTTAATCAGATTGGAAATTATAAAATGGCTTTGCTTATTTATAAAATACTTAAAGCGAGAAATCTTATCTAACCAATCGTTGCACCCGATGCTTTCGGTGCGTGTGAGTTCGGTCGTTAGGCCCTGCGAATCGAAGAAACCCCGTTTCCCACATCTTCGTTGGGAATGCGTAACTTCAACCACAAGCGGGGCGGGGTTTGCAACCCCGCTCGCAACGTTTCCTCAAACCGAAACGTTCAGAAACAGATTGCAAACCCGTTCCAGTGCCTACGGCCGAAATAATGACCAACTTCTGAAAGTCTTATCGGAACTCGCGCTTCACATGGTTGTATCAGATGAAAAATGAAGATGTTAAGTACTGAACCATAAATTTTCAGGTATTATGAATTTGAATTTTGAGTAGGGAGCCGGCAACATTTTTTGGGTTGCCCACCATTTTGGACATTAGGGAAGAATTTCAGTTTAATGGTTCTCAACTAAGGAATACAACATTAAGGAATGTGCATGAAATAATTTGGGCAACCATAAAGGATTGCCCCTACGTTTTGCTATGATTTGTAGGGGCAATCCCTTGTGGTTGCCCCTACGTTTCCTAAGTTGTTTCATGCACGTTCCTAAGTAGTGGATTTGATTTATAATCCCGCTCAAAACCGTTATGAAGTGGTTTCTGATGGTTTCTGGACTACCGGTACTTGGCGCATTCTCTACCAAGCCCAAAATACAGATGGCGCATGGTCAGAAGTCGTCAGCGGCGAAGTGCAAGCGCCAGGGATTCAATCCATTGCCACCGTGAAAATGTTGCTCAATCAAAGTCGTTATACCGAGGGTGAACAACTGCGCTTGGATATGGCAGTTAATGGTAATGCAGAGGTGGATTTATATGTGGCTATCGTGTTTCCCGATGGTGATTTTCAGACGATTGCGTATCCGTTAAACTTCAGTTGGGCTAATGCCATTCAGGCTTACCAAACTAACGTTGCCATTACCGGTGAAAAGAGATATCCGATTATGGACTTTCCGTTACCACCTAACGTTGCTTTTGGTGGATATCAAGCTTGTGGCGTGTTAGTTGGTGCGGGCAATGATCCTCATGAGCAAGGCAACTGGCAGCATATTCATTGTGCAGGGTTTGACGTGTATTGATTTGTTAAAACGGATACTATCCCTAAGAACACTGCCATTAAGTTAAGGGCAACCACAAGGGATTGCCCCTACGAATCGTTATCTCGTGTAGGGGCAATCCTTTATGGTTGCCCTCATGAAAAAGCTTAACTTAATGGCATTGATCCCTAAGAAGGGATAGCATCCGTATCCGTACTATATTTTAAATCCTTTCTTATAAACAATCCTTGTAGTTATGATTTTAAATCCTTTCTTATAAACAATCCTTGTAGTTATAACGGAAGCGAAAAAACTTGAACAGCGATTTTTTACCAAATGGAAAAGCTCCCGTATTCAAGTTCCTTTCCCTTTGGAGCGATCCCCTTTCACCATAATTCACAACGCCTCAACTTCCAGCCGCGAGCCTTCTGGAGACTTATACACTTTTACCTGTGTCGGTAACCGCTCTGCCAAAGCCGGAATGTGAGTAATCACACCAATCAATCTATCTTGCTGTCGTAAAGATTCCAGAATTTGGGTAACACTTTCTAACGTCTCAGCATCCAACGTCCCAAATCCTTCATCCAAAAACAAACAGCCCAATTC
>QNER01000919.1 GCA_003646175.1 Candidatus Parabeggiatoa sp. nov. 1 | reverse complement strand
ATTGCTTTCCCAATAATTCGCACGCTTTTTACCAATGTCATTGCCCCACCAATAATCCGTATCCGTCCCAGCACGGGCCGCATATTCCCATTCAGCCTCAGTCGGTGGACGATATTCATGCCCCGTTTGTTCGCTTAACCACTTTAAATAGGCCACCACATTTTCCCAATTCGACACAATCATTGGGTATTTGCCACGTCCCCAGCCCAAGTCATCAAGACCTTTTTTCTTCGTCGTGGCCTCAAGAAACTGATAATATTCAGCCATGGTCACAAGGTAACGTCCTATGGCAAAGCGTTCTACCGAGACTTCATGCACCGGTTTTTCATCATCGCTGCCGTGATTTTGAATATCCCCCATTTCAAATGTGCCAACCGCAACCCAAACCATTTTGGGGCCTTCACTACCGTCTTTTAACGGATCTTGGAAAAACCTTATGGCATTGTCACTCCTCAAAATATCTTGAATTTTAGCGTTATCAGTCATAATAGGCTCCTTATCTCGTTGTTCAAATGGTAAATCGTGATACTATCGTTGTGATGCTATCGCTTTCTTTTGCGATAGTATCACTTCTTGACAGGACCAAAAAGTGTTCAAGTCTACCCCGGTAGTGATACTATCGCCAAAAAAGCGATAGCATCACAAAAAAACCGGTAGTGATACTATCGCCAAAAAAGCGATAGCATCACAAAAACCCCGGTAGTGATACTATCGCCAAAAAAGCGATAGCATCACAAAAAAACCGGTAGTGATACTATCGCCAAAAAAGCGATAGCATCACAAAAAAACCGGTAGTGATACTATCGCCAAAAAAGCGATAACATCACAAAAACCCCGGTAGTGATACTATCGCCAAAAAAGCGATAGCATCACAAAATACTTTCAATCCGTTGTACTCACTTTATGAATTATTTTAACAAAACCTTTAACTTTGTCCATTCAAATTTACCCACCGACAATCAACCGGTGGAATGCTTAGGGCAAACATTTAAAAATGATGCCGCGAGACGCGCTTATTTTTTAGAGCAACTCCGCGACAAACTCCAACAGACTGAATTTAAAAACCGTTCCGGTTTTCCTCACGCTACCAAGAAAGCCATTTTAGCCTTATCTGATCCGCCCTATTACACCGCATGCCCAAATCCTTGGCTATCCGACTTCATTAAAGCATGGGCTGCAACGCAAGACAACAAGCAAACTTATCACCGCGAGCCTTTTGCGACGGATGTCAGCGAAGGCAAAAATGATCCCATTTATAACGCCCATTCTTACCATACCAAAGTGCCCCACAAGGCGATTATGCGTTACATTTTGCACTACACCCAGCCGGGGGAAATTGTTTTTGATGGCTTTTGTGGCACCGGCATGACGGGTGTCGCTGCGCAATTGTGCGGGGATAGACGGGCAGTTGAAACATTAGGTTATCGCGTGTTGAAGGATGGAACGATTTTAGAGAGCCAACCGGACGACAATGGCAACACCGTCTGGCAACCGTTTTCTAAACTCGGCGCACGGCGAGCGGTGTTAAATGATTTATCGCCCGCGGCAACGTTTATTGCTTATAACTATAATATATCCGTTGATGTGCTGGCGCTTGAGCAAGAAGCCCTACGGATTTTATATGAAATTGAAGCCGAATGTGGGTGGATGTATCAAACGCTGCATGCTTGCATCAAAGATACCAAAACTGACGCGACAATTAAAAAAGTCGTTTTGGGTGAAATGGATTGCCCTGATTGGATAATTTTAGGGCACATTAATTATACCGTTTGGGCAGAAGTTTTCACTTGTTTCCAATGCAGCGGTGAAGTGAACTTTTCAGCTGTCGCGGTAGATAAAAAGACGGGGAAAGTGCATGACGAGTTTCCTTGCCCTCACTGCGATGTCCGATTGACTAAACGCAACATGGAACGGGCGCAGGTGATGGTGTTTGATAAAGTCATGGGAAAAATGATAAAACAGGCAAAACAAATCCCAGTGCTTATCAATTATTCTATCGGCAAACAACGCTATGAAAAAAGCCCGGATGAATTTGATTTAGCGTTGCTGGAAAAAATCGACCACACAGAAATGCCGTATTGGTTTCCCACCGATAAAATGATAGATGGTAATGAATCACGCAGTCATAGCCGCCGTGGTATCACGCATGTCTATCATTTTTATACTAAGCGCAGTTTGTGGATACTGAGCGCGTTAGCTCATAAAACCCTGTCCGTTCCGTCTCAATCGCTACAAAGTATTTGTCGGTTTTTATTTCAACAGGGGGTTGTTGGTTTTTCCAAACTGAACCGCTACTCGCCAAGCCACTTTTCCCAAAATAATCGTCATTTAAGCGGCACACTCTATATTGGTTCACAAATTGCGGAAGTTTCGCCCAGATATGCGTTTCCGGAAAGAATTAAGCGGCTTAAAAAGGCTTTTGCTCAAAATCACTTAAAAACCGCGTTAATCTCAACCCAGAGTGCCAGCCATTTTCAATTAGCAGACGCGAGTTTTGATTATATTTTTCTGGATCCCCCATTTGGTGCTAACTTGATGTATTCTGAACTTAATTTTCTTTGGGAAGCGTGGCTGCAAGTCTTTACCAATATCGAACCGGAAGCCATTGTCAATAAAAGCCAACACAAAAACTTAGCCGATTATCGCATGTTAATGACAGCCTGTTTTAAAGAAGCCTTTCGGCTACTCAAGCACGGGCGTTGGATGACGATGGAGTTTTCCAATACGCAAGCCAGCATTTGGAATACCCTACAAACTGTGTTGCAAGAAGTCGGTTTTGTCGTCGCCAATGTGTCCGCGTTGGACAAAAAACAACGCAGTTTTAACGCCGTCACCACCGCTATCGCGGTTAAACAAGATTTAATTATCTCCGCCTACAAACCTAACGAGGAATTAACAGAACGTTTTCAGCAAGCCGCTGGGGGCGAAGCCGGCGTATGGGAATTTGTCCGCAGCCACTTAAAATACTTGCCGCCCTGTAAAAAAAGCCAAATAGGGGAATTAGAATTTATTGCTGAGCGAGAACCACGTATTTTATATGATCGGATGTTGGCTTACTTTATCCAACATGGCTATCCGGTGCCAATTTCTAGCCAAGCCTTTCAAACCGGACTACTACAACGTTTTCCAGAGCGAGACGGCATGATTTTTCTGCCAGAACATGTGACTGAATATGAACGCCAACGCCGCTTAACGCCTCATGCGCCCCAAATGGAAATCGCCGTTTCCGACGAGCGCAGTGCCATTGATTGGCTACAAAACCTCCTAAAAAAACGCCCTGCCACTTACCAAGAAATCCACCCTGAATTTATCCGCCGACTCGGCGCGGGGTGGAAAAAATATGAAACGGTGCTGGAACTTGACATACTGCTAGACTCCAACTTTCTCAAATACAACGGCATTGGCAACGTGCCTAGCCAGATTAAAAAGTATTTATCCAGTCATTTCAAAGAATTACGCAATTTAGCCGCCGACGATCCGGCGTTGCAAAAACGCGCAGCCGAGCAGTGGTATGCCCCTGATCCACACCAAGCCCATGATTTAGAACAACTCCGCGAAAAACACTTACTGCGCGAATTTGAAACCTACCGCCAAAACTCTCAGAAGCGGCTCAAACAATTTCGCTTAGAAGCGATACGGGCGGGTTTTAAAAAAGCCTGGGGTGAGCGCGACTATCGCCTGATTTTGGATATGGCTGAAAAACTACCCGAATCGGTTTTACATGAAGATGACTTGTTGTTGTGGTATGATCAGGCACTTTTTCGTGCTGAAGAAGTGGGAAGGGAAAATGGATAATTGGTAATTAGTTCGTAGCCACCCAACGTCTTTTTGTTGCCCACCAAACGTGTTTTTGTTGCCCACCCTACACTTCTACATCAAATGGAGGTAACACTCGGAAGATTGGTCGATTTAATAGCCGTTTAGGT
>QNER01000918.1 GCA_003646175.1 Candidatus Parabeggiatoa sp. nov. 1 | reverse complement strand
TTTTGAAGGGTGCCAATTATTCTCACTGAACTATTCCCCTTTCCACTATTGACATTGGGTATTTTAAATGAAAGTAGAAATCCACAATTTAGGTGTTATCAACAGTGCTTCTATTGAGTTAAAACCTTTGACGGTTTTTATTGGTGAAAATAGCACGGGTAAAACCTGGGCAGCTTACACATTATCCGCTATCCTTGGACAACATGGGTACCAAAAATACCTGAAAGCTTTTTCAGAAGGTAAAACCCAACAGACATATCCCCCTTTAGATCATGCGATATCGCACTTGCTTGATGACGGTAATGCCCAAATTGACTTAGTTCAATTTGCTAAAGACTATGCAGAAGCCTATTTTAATGATGTAGCGAGTCTTGCGCCCCGTTGGATGCAGACATTGATGGCAACGAAGCGAGTCACTTTTGAGCCTTTGCAAGTGCATGTCAATTTGGCACAGTCCAAAACCGCGTTTTTGGAGAAAATAACCGCAACGGCAATCGAGAGACAATTGTCTGTTGGCTCACATCGTCAGGGCGCGTTACTCAATGCGTTGAAAGAAGCCGGGGAAACCACGTTATATTTTTACTCAGAAGGTGAAGCACTCAAAAAACTCCCTCACCGCGCGGTGAAAAAATTTATGGCTGCCCAACTGTTTCAGACGATCCATAGAAGTCTCTATTCAGATGTGTATATTTTACCCACGGAGAGAACCGGATTTATCATTTCTCCTTTAAGCCTTGAACAAGCGTTTGAAGAAACTGAAACAGCGCATGAACAATACTCGGCGTCCAAGATTTCTGTTGACAAAAATCTTGGCAACTTGGCTGAACCCGTCAAACGTTTTGTCGGGATGATTGGCACGAGTGCCACCACAAATGTTGCTGAAAGAAACGAGCAACTCAATGATAATCCACAAATGTCGGCTTATGTCAAATTGGCCGCATTTTTAGAAACTGAGATTCTACGCGGTCAGGTTGATTTTGAGACATTCGGGTTACAAACAGAACTGCTTTTCCAACCGCTTGATAACAGTCACAAATTAGAAATGTCAGTGGTTTCTGCAATGGTGAAAGAATTAGCACCGTTAGTTCTCTGTTTACGCTATTTAGTGGAACCCAATGATTGGATTATCATTGACGAACCGGAGATGAATTTGCATCCGGCTGTCCAAGTAGAACTCATCGAATTTTTGGGCATGCTGGTGAATGCTGGCTTACAAGTTTTAATCACCACCCACAGTCCTTACATCGTTGATCATCTGGCTAATCTCATCACTGCTGCCAAACATGATAACAAAGATAAAATTAAGGAACTTTTTTACTTAGAACAAACTGACGCTTTTGTGTCCCAAGAGCAAACGTCAGTCTATCAATTTGATAAGGGTACAACAAGAAATATTATTGATGAAGAAGGGATTTTAGACTGGAGTACTTTTGGCGATGTTTCTTCTGATGTTTCTCACATCTACCCTCACTTACTTCCCGCAATGAATTAAGGAGTCAAATCATGTCTTTAGCTTCTGAACAAGATAAGGGCTTGCTCCTTGAAACGTTACTTTTAACGCCGTGTTTGCTTACTGGTAAAACCCGTTTTGATGAAAGCCACGCATCAGTTTGGATAACACCACGGGATGACGAAACGATACTTTTTTTTCGGATAGATGTTCCTCAAGAACGGAAAGAAAAGAAGTTTGAGAAAAAAGGTGAGAACAGACAGCCGATGTGCGAGTTTCGTCAACAATTATGGGGTGATAAAAAAGGTGAAAGAATTTGTGACCTGATCGTGTATTACGCTAAAGGGAACGAACGTGTTTTTTTTTGTGGAATTGAAAGACAATCTTAAAGATTTGGGTGATGCCACGGAACAAATCACAAATACCTACACTCATTTTAAGCAACATTTGAGATTGAATCATCGTTATACCGCAAAAGCCTTTATTTCAGGCCCAAAAAGTTCTTCGCCGCCACCACAACGCCAGACATATCAGAAAGCGTTGCTCAAGGTGTTTAAGGACGCAAACAACATTGAATGTTGCGGTAATGCAGATGAATTTGGTGATTTTTTGAGAGGTGTCAGGAAGACGGAAAGGAAAAAAGGGAAAAAAGGAAAAAAGGGAAAAGGTAGTCATGAAGTCCAAACTTTAATTTCATAACTTTAATTTCATATAAACCGCTCTTCATCGTCTCCTTACGCAAAAAACCCGCGTTATTTGACGACTTCTATTTTTAATTTGCTGACTGATGATAGCCCGATTGGTTATTTACAGGTCAATCATGCTGACTTATGTCACGAGCGGGGAAGTCGCATCATTGTTTTCCGTCACAATGACGTGGCCGATTTGGAACGCCGGATGGCAGCTATCTCGCACCCTTGCAAAAAACTCGTGGCGGTTTATCCAGCGGTTGAGTGGACAAATACTGGGGTTCGCTTTATGGTAACCGCGCTACACACAGAGGAATATATTGCCGAAACATTGGCATCCCTGAAAAAATTGGCCTATATCGCGGATTTGAATGTTGTGTGAAAACAAGATATCACCCCAGAAAAGTTTTGCGTCAAACCTGCCAGGTTTGGCAAACCTGGCAGGTTTTTGACATATGACAAAACTTTTCTATATACTGTTCGTCTTTGAATTTTGTGAAAATCACAAATGTTAAAGAAATCCGATTTCTTGAAGAAATAGGATTTCTCAGACTTTAAAATTTTCACTGATTTAAAGTGCATTCAGTATAGGAGTATATTGCTTGTCGTCAAACAACCAAGTTTCTTGAAGAAAATTTGTTTTTTCGGCTTGACTTGGAAATCGGATTTCTAAACAAGCCCAAAATATTTATCTTAAACACTAGATCAAAAGGAAAATGAAGTGACAAATGAATCGTCTACAGTTTGTCCGGTTAATTCTCATAACGAATGGGACCCCCTTGAAGAGGTGATTGTTGGTAGTCTTGAGGGGGCGAGGTTTCCTGATGCCGAAATTATTAATAAATATACCTTTCCCCCGGGTGAATGGGAAGACCTCCAAGAACTCGTGGGAGGCGGTGGTGTTCCCTATCCAACAGAAATGATTGAGGCTGGCAAAAAAAATAGAGACGCGTTTATCCACATTCTGAAGGCGGAAGGTGTGACAGTTCGTGAGGTGGATATTGTCAATTATTCTGCCCCTTTTTCTACACCTGACTGGCAAACGCCCAGCGGATTTAGTGCGGCTAACCCGCGCGATCCTTTCATAATAGTGGGTAACGAAATTATCGAAACACCGATGGCGGATCGGAGCCGTTATTTTGAAGCGTGGGCTTATCGTCCTCTCTTTAAGGAATATTTTAAGGCCGGTGCCAAGTGGGTTTCTGCACCCAAACCGCAATTACTAGATGCTCAGTATCATCTAGATTTTCAACCGGCAAAATATGGCGAAGACATGCGCTATGTCGTTACCGAATTTGAGCCAACCTTTGATGCGGCCGACTTTGTGCGCTGTGGACGAGACATTTTTGGTCAAAAAAGTCATGTAACCAATGAATTGGGTATGATGTGGCTACAACGTCATTTAGGTGACGGATACCGCATACATGAACTTCAATCCCGTTGCCCGCAAGTGATGCACATTGACACAACTTTTATGCCGTTAGCACCTGGTAAAGTCTTAGTCAACCCAGAATTTCTGGATGTTGATAAGTTGCCTGACATTTTGAAGAGCTGGGATATTCTAATTGCCCCGCGTGCCGTGACAGGTAAAAAAGCACAATACGAAGCGACGACTATTAGTATTTGGGCAAACATGAATGTCCTTATGTTGGATGAAGAACGAGTCATTGTCGAAGAAAGTCAAGAACCGATGATTACCGCACTCAAAAAATGGGGGTTTAAACCGATTCCCTGCCCTTTTGAGGATTACTATCCGTTTATGGGAGCATTCCATTGTGCCACACTGGAT
>QNER01000917.1 GCA_003646175.1 Candidatus Parabeggiatoa sp. nov. 1 | reverse complement strand
TGAAACTCATCTAAAATAACCAGAATCCGTTTATCAAACAGATCAGCAAAACGATGTGGAGCAGAGTAGGCAGTTTCCCACATTAAATCAAAACCTCTACCCACTTTTTCATGTTCAAGAAGTAATTCAACGTCCCTCACCAAGAGCTTGATAGAATTTGCCAAACCATACTGTTTTATCTCTTTTAAAGACAAAGGCGTTTTGACTAACTGTTCATCCCTTTCTAAAAAAGAAATATATTGTGAAGCAAAAGCACAGTAGTACTTAATAGCGAATTGGGGATACCAAATTTTACTTTCAGCAATGTCAAAATAAAAAGGAATCACCCTCCCATTTTCACTCCACAGCCGGTTAAAAATCCGCTGCACAAACGCGGTTTTGCCACTTTTGCGCCGAGCAAGAATGACTTTTGATTTAGACAGTCGCTCAGGGATATTTTTGAGCCATTTATCAAACAGACGAAATTCTTTTTCTCGTCCCACTAATAATTCAGGGTTACCAATTTTTTCGGCTAAGGGATATTGCATAATTGCTCCTCTAAGTTTGACATAAAAGATTCTGGATTGATTTATTCGCGAATAATGAATAGACCATAGGTAATATCAAAATGATTTTAAAGTATTTTTTCATTTATTCACCATTCGCTATTCGCTATTAGACATCTTCGTCATTCGCGAAGTAATCATTGTAGTTAATAATGCTCAATCCGAGAAGCGATGCCGATACCCTGTTCATCACACACAGACTTGGCATTCCCGACAAACCCACTTAACGACAAAATGAATCTGTGCCGGCAATGATTCTTCATAACCAAAACAACTGGCTCCATTTACACTTAGGGACGAGGGAAATTTAATTTTCCCCAAAGTCAGAGAAAAAAACGCTAGGGTAGTCCTGAAATTGCACCACCATCAAAGTCTGTTTTAAACAAAATTTCAGAAGGCATTAATGCCAAAATTGGTCGGTGTGAAACCCACCCCACTTACTACACAGGCTTACAATTCGTCTGCTGTCTCGTGCAAGGTTCGCACTCCTTACCATTTAGCCCAAACCGTCTAAATATTTTTCAGCATCTAACGCAGCCATACAGCCGGTTCCCGCTGAGGTGACAGCTTGACGGTAAACATGATCACAAACATCGCCGGCCGCAAATACGCCCGGCACACTGGTTGCCTGTGCATTGCCATCACTTCCGCTGTTGACAACAAGGTAGCCGTTTTTCATTTCCAATTGATCTACAAATAAATCCGTATTCGGTTTGTGACCAATAGCAATGAAAACACCATACAAATCAATCGTTTGGGTGCTACCATCACCCACATTTTTAATACGCATCCCCGTCACGCCGCTGTTGTCACCCAAGACTTCGTCAAGGACATGATCCCAAGCAATCGTGACTTTGCCTTCTTTTTCCTTGTCAAGCAAACGGTTAGCTAAAATTTTCTCGGCGCGAAGGGCATCACGCCGATGGACGACAGTCACATGTGACGCAATGTTGGCTAAATACAAAGCCTCTTCCACCGCCGTATTACCACCGCCTATCACAGCCACTTTTTTATCACGATAGAAAAATCCATCGCAAGTAGCACAGCCCGACACGCCTTTACCTTTAAAGGCCTCTTCAGAAGGCAAGCCTAAATATTGGGCCGAAGCCCCAGTTGCGATAATCAGCGCGTCACAAGTGTACTGACCAGAATCCCCAGTCAGGCTAAACGGGCGTTGTTTTAAGTCAACAGCATTGATATGGTCAAAAACCATCTCAGTGTTAAAATGCTCAGCATGTTTACGCATACGCTCCATTAAATCAGGGCCTTGCACCCCTTCTGGCTCACCTGGCCAATTTTCAACATCGGTGGTAGTCATTAATTGTCCACCTTGCTCCAGGCCGGTGATGAGAACCGGATTCAGATTGGCACGGGCTGCATAGACGGCAGCGGTGTAACCGGCAGGCCCCGAACCAAGAATTAAAAGCTGAGAATGTTTGGCTTCACTCATGAATTACTCCAAATGTGGTAGGGTTATTTAGTACAACGGATTTGGGGAATAAACGGATAGTACAACGGATACGCGAAATAAACGGATTTTTTATCGGCTTAACCTATGCAAGAACAGGTTTGCAACCGGTTCCCGAACGTTTTTTTAATGACTCGCTTTAAAACATTACGGGCGGTAAATTTTTGGATTTTGGTCATTTTAGGGCTTCCTGACACGCCAAAACCTAAACGAACTCCCCGTTTCTGGAATTCTCTTTTTAAATGATCGAAACAATAAATGGTGCTCCCCAAAAAGTAGTGATACTCTTACGTTTTTTTTACCAGCCATTATAACTACAACTACAAGGATTGTTTATAATAAAGGATAAAAAATTAATGATTATAATTAATGATTAATAATCAATAACTTTTATCAATCTGCCAGAGAGATTCGGATCGGATTTCATCACAATCTAATCCTTTATTATAAAAAATCCTTGTAGTTAGGTGTTCAACAAATATTTATATCACTACTTCTTGGGGACTACCCAATAAATATATAATATAAAATGGGTTAACAATTTTTACCCCCGCTACAAATTGTTTTCCCAATAAAACATTGCGGGGACAAGCTTTATAAATCCTTTTTTAGACATGATTGGAAATAACGAAATTCCTTTTTAAAATAATTTGGACGGGATTGCAAATCCCGTCCAGCACAAGTTTGGAGCTACCCTGTTTCACCTAATTCCCTACATGAGCGAATCCTTTTTTATATACAATCCTTGTAGTTATATGGTTTTCGTTCAGGCACTATCTAATCTTAACCAATTCCTTCAATAAACCTTCTAACCCACCATAAACTGAAATATTGCCAATTTTTTCAGTCACTTTCTCAAGTACCTCAAGTTCTTTCAGTCGTAACGCAGTGGGATTATCTTCCATCACTTTAGCCGTATTGAGTAATGAACGAGTCGCTGCGGTTTCCTCGCGGCGTTTGATTAAATTAGCTTGCGCCACTTTTTCGGCTTCAACGACTTTGCTCAAAATGGTTTTCATTTCACCGGGCAATATAATATCTTTTACCCCGACACTTTGTACCTCAATACCCATTTCAGCCGTCTTGTCGCGGATATAGGCAAATACCAATTCATCAATCACATTTTTATTTTCTAACAATTCATCCAAAGTACGAGTGCCCACCGCAGCGCGTAAACCAAATTGTAATTCTTTATAAAGATAGTCAACTGGGCGAGCAAGGGTGGCAGTGACACGCTGCACATCTTTTATAAAATAACCGCCTGACAAATTAATCCGCAAACTCACCTTATCCTTACTCAGGATTTCTTGCCCAGTCACTTCTAAGTTCTGTAAGCGAGTCTCCCATATTTCAATGTTAATCTTACGATTAAATTGCCAATAGGCGTATAAACCGGGCTGCAAAGTCTTAATGCATTGCCCATCAACATGCAATAAGCCAAGTTGATGTTCTGACACTTCTTGGCTATAAATGGATTCACGCACGCGTTGTGGCAGCACACCCGTTTTGGCATACACGAGCGGTGCCGTCTTATCACGAGATATTTCAAAAACGTCAGAAATATCAATGACTTCTGTCGTTATGTCCACAATGCCTTTCCAATACAGGGCGCGAGTAGACGGTGGTAAAATATCTGCTAACCGCCCATTTTTAGACACAAGGGCAATTTGTTGGGCACCAAGCTCAATCACGGTAAAATGACGTGCAACGGCTTCGGCATATGCCTTAATGAAAAAATCAGCCAGTCGATGCGAAAACTCCGGCACCGATAAATCATACAGTTCCACCTGAATTTTTTTGAAGGGATCAAAATAACGATAAGTGCCTGGCATCAGAAAATCGACAAAATCGCCATTTTTAAACAACAAACCCCGTTCATTTTTGCGAACAATAAATTTACGGACTACCCACATAATATTGAT